>JBMYUM010000040.1:6820-16033 GCA_049605375.1 Phycisphaerae bacterium
CCAACGAACCGCCCCCGCGACGCTCTTGATGTTCTCACGTTCCTTATTGCGGCCCTGGCCATTCTTGGTGCGGGTTTGCTGGTCAGTCCGATCAACAGGATTCGCAAGGAACGCCAACTGCTCGTTGATCCGGACAGTATCGCCGGGCTTCCGCCGGATATCGCGCTGCTGGGCAAACTCGGAACGCTGCGCGCATTGGTTATCGACTACGCAGCTATTCGAGCGGAAAACCTCAAGCAGGAGGGTAAGACTTACGAAGCCCTCGACCTTCACAAGACGATCTGCAAGCTCGCTCCGCGCTTCGCCAAGATGTGGGCCAACGCCGCTTGGAATATGTCCTACAATATTTCAGTCATGCAGTACACGCCTGAGGCGCGCTGGCAATGGGTGAACAACGGCATCAAGATTCTTCGTGACGAGGGCATTCCGTACAACCCACGTTCATCCACGCTGTACCGGGAAATCACATGGATTTACTGGCACAAGGTTGGTGGGTACCTCGACGATCATCAGATGAGTTACAAGAGAGCGCTCGCGGTCGAAATGGAGTTGGTGCTGGGTGCGCACCCGACTTCGAACGATGCTGAGACCTACTTTGCGTGGTTCCGTGAAGTTGTCGATGCAGACCCGGACGTCGCGGCGTTGATTGATCAGGATCCCGGGGTTGCGCAATTCGTATCGCGGCTCGAGACGCTTAGTCTCGAACCCAATTCCGGCCTGCTGGAGTACGTGGCACGCAACATCCGTCCTGAATTGACTGTCAGAGATGTTGTCGACGAGCGTGCGGACGCGGCGTCAGAGATCGATCCACGGCTTGCGCTCTTGACGAATCCGACATTTGAGGAGCCCCGCCGAAAGCTGCTGGCATCTTTGCGTCACAATACGCTGAAAGAAGACCTCAAACTCGATCCCGTCCGAATGATGGCCATGATGGAAAAGTATGGCCCCATCGATTGGCGCAACTGCTTTGCACACGGCTTTTACTGGGCCGTTCTCGGTGATGAGATGGCCGTTGGACATGAAGCATCTGACCTTTCCGACACGATGAACAACGCACGGCTGATTTTCTTTGCGTTGCAAAGCATGGTGACACGTGGAAAAGTCGTCCTGTGGCCGAACTTTGATGATCCGTTTGATTCACACCTTGCGTTGACGCCGGATACGCGATTCATTCCGTATACGTTCGCGACTTACCTTGAGTTGGGGAAGAAGCACTTTTCGGATCACCCGGAATTCAAAGATAACACGCCTGGTCCGATCTACATGAATGGTTTTACAACCAACATGCACACGTGGATCGAGTTGCTGTATCTCGAGGGTGGTAAGAAGAATGAGGCGTTGGCAAATCAGTATTACTCTTATCTGCGTGAGTTCAACCCGCACCCGGACGGATCGACCCAGGAGCGTTACATGCAGCCGATCTCTGCGTTCATTACGTCGGGGATCAAGGAGCGCTTGCTGACCTATACTGCGATCAACGGTATTGTGCGCGGGTTTGTGGAACGTGGCTTAAAGCACTTTGCCCTGGGGGAAAGGGAGGCCGGTGTTCGATCGATTTCCCGTTCGAAGCTTGCGTACAAGCAGTGGATGAAGGATACCACGATCGATCCCAACGACCGTCGAAAATTGCAGCCGCCTGAGGTCATCCTCGAAGACCAGGTGGAATCATATCTGCGTGATGCGAGGTATGCGGCCATATACAAGTCGCGTTTATGGCGAGCGCTTCCGCTGGACACGCGGCAAATGGTGTACGATCGTCTGCGACCCTACTTTGTCGAGCTTTGTGCGGCTCAAGACCCTGCATGGACCGCCGCGAAGGCGTTCCCGGAGCCTGTCGGGATGGAGAAGGCCCGCAAAGAGGAGCGTTACCTCCGCAACATGAAGCGTAAAGACATCGAGCAGGGCGAAAAAATCATCGACTATTGATCGGATTCGACTGTCAAATCCTTGGTTACGGACGCGTTACGGTATTTTCCAGGCTCCCTGGAAGAAGTTCCGGCCGGTTTCGGTTACCATCCTTAACGGTGGTGCATGTTTGTTGCTACCCGTGAGATTGTACCGAGGTCGTTTGATCAGGCGCGAAACGCCACAGCTCGGCCGAAAACAGGGAGTCCAAGGACATGACAACAGCGAAGATGGTTTTCACTGGATGTATGTTTTTAATCGCTGGGGCACTGGCGGTCGCAGAGGGTGACAACAAGGCGGCGGTACCGATGTGTCCGGTGATGGCTGACACGCCGGCCAGCATGTTCCTTTCAGTGGATTCGGATCAGGGTCCGGTCTATATGTGCTGCAAGGGTTGCGTCAAGCGTTACAAGCGCAATCCGGACAAGTACGCTTCCGAGGTCAAGGCGCAGCGCGACGTCCTTGCGAAGCTGCCGAAAATGCAGGTTCTTTGCCCCGTATCGGGCGACACCGTCGATACGGAGGTCAGCCTTGAGCACAAGGGTGAGAAAGTTCAATTCTGCTGCGGCGGATGCAAGTCGAAATTCGAAGCAGAGCCGGCCAAATACACCAAGCAGCTGGCAAAGAGCTATACCTACCAAACCCAATGCCCGATCATGGACTCTGAGATTTCCCCGGGAGTCTATTCCGATCTTCCGACCGGCGAGCGCGTCTACTATTGCTGCAAGATGTGCAAGAAGCGAATGTTGAAGAATCCGGAGAAGTACGATGCCAAGCTTGTGGCACAGAACATTCGGATTGACTGGGAGCGTGTGAAGGCAAAGAAGGGCAGCTAAGCCGCCCTGATTGCGGTAGCAACGCGAAGAAAATCAAGCAGGTTGCATGATGCCGACCGGGATGTCATCCGGGTCTTTGAATATGGCCAGATGTCCAACGTTGGGGATGGGTGTTTTTTCCACAAGCACCGATCCCCCGTTTTCTTTTACAAGTTCAATGACGGCATCAATGTCCGGAACTTGGAAGTAAGAGTTGAAACAGGACATCGGGGCCGTTGCCGGTCGTTGAAAAATAGCTCCGGTTGGTTCGGCACCCGTATTTACGAGCGTGTACCCCGGCATCGACTGATCATCAAAGGACCAGTCGAAGACCTTGCCGTAGAATGCCTTGGCGTTCTCAACATCGGACGTCATGATCTCAAAATGGCAAAGTGGGTTGGGCATGTTCGAAAACCTCAATATTTTGCCCCGCCAGAGTCGGTATCATCCGTGTTTACCGACGGTGCTGCGTGACGCTTTTTTGGTGCAGAATCTGCAACTACCCGTCACAACGCAGCCTGACCTTTCGGCAGGACGCCTCATCGCATCCAAAAGGGTAAAAATCTATTGGCTGGGCGTCAATCGCTTCCGCGGGCTTCCTGGATCGGGGGCAAACCGACCCCTGTCACCACAATGGGCTTGTTTGCCCAACTGATTCGGGCTGGGAGCCAACCTGCAACCATCCGTCGAAGCCACGGCGGCTTCTGTTGTGAGGCCTGTTGCCGCCATTTCGCCGGGAAGATCCTGACATCGATCGGTTTGTCTTGTTGCTCGTTGAGAGCCGTCATCAATTCACCGGTCATGGGTGCGTCGCTCGGGATCACGCCGATGGCTTGCGGAATACGTGCCCATGTACTGGCCGGAATCGGTTGTTGATACGGAACTTTCAAGACCGGGCGGACTGTGAAATCGAGGGGCGGAAGGCAGTACGGCGCAGGATCGGCGACAACCAGCAGCGGGCGATCGGCATCCAGGTTGGCCAGGTAGGCGGCGGCTTCGGAACGTGCACCGCGACCATCGGCGTCAGCACGCAGTCCGTCGAGGTAAACCCAGCCAAACGAGGCCGCAAGAAGCGTCGTCACGGCCGTGACCATCCAGCCGGCAAGCGGGCGGTATCCAATGAAGGAAGACAGTGCGTAGGCGGCACCGATGGCTAGAACGGTATTCTGAAAAATGCCGAAGCGTCCATATTCCGCCGGCTTGCTCGCACCGATCAAGACGAATTGCAGGAAGAACAACGCGGCCGGGAGCGTAAGGCATACCAGCGGCGGCATTTCGATCGAACCGTGACGCGC
The DNA here is from genome assembly GCA_049605375.1 of Phycisphaerae bacterium. GTDB lineage: Bacteria > Planctomycetota > Phycisphaerae > UBA1845 > UBA1845 > JADFOB01. Next base: position 10,836 of record JBMYUM010000040.1, read on the forward strand.
GCGGCGGGCCAGCCACGCGACGCCGATCAACCCGCCCAGCACAATCGGCCAACTGGCACCCTCGATGGTCAAGTCCATGACACGAACAAAGCCGTCAGCGATACGGTCAATCTTGTACATGGCGAGTGAATTGCCAAAGTTGCTGCTGATGACGTCAGGATTGAAGAAGTAGTTGTAGGGCACATAAGGGTTCGTCACGAGGTATACACCGGCACCAACGGCGGTTCCGGTGAGACACATGAAGAGCCACGATAGGATGGGACTACGTTGGATGGTGCCTGAATCACCAACACGCCGAGTCATGAAAAGCGCGACCAGCGGTATCAAAATGAAGATCGGTAGTGATGACAGGACCATGCCTTGCGCAGCCCCGCAAGCCGCTCCCAGAATCAGAAAATTCCTGAAACGCAATGACGGTGACGCGTCTTGCCGAACGCTGCGCATGGCAAAATAGATGGCCGTCAGCATCAGGACCGCGCCCGGAAGGTGAGGCTTGCCCTCGTGCGCCATGCATATGGTCACAGGCATGATCGTATACAGAAGCGAAGCCAGGATCGGAAACGCGGGACGTTGCCGCGTGAGTTGGCGAGCGATTCCCCATACCACTAAGACGCCAATGATGCCCCAGCTTGCGGCATAGGCACGCGAGACGACGAAGAACCGGCCGAATGAATCGGGGGCGTCGAGGTATGTCTCGAGGTTCGATGTCAGCTCAATCAATCCGATCATCGATCCGATCTTGAGCAGCGCACCGATCGGATAAATGAAGAGCCCTCCGTACTGGTAGAGGCGCGGATCGAGTTGCAGGGCGCCGGGGCGCATGCCCGAGAGCGCCTGCATCGTGATCATCTCATCCGGTTGATGTGTGTAGAGACGGTAGCGTACGTATATGGCGGCGATGTCAGTGTCATTTCCCGTCAATTCGATCGGTTCTTCCGATGCTTCAAGGGCATTGACATCAACGTCTGCGCCTCGTGTCGAAGAGAATCGCTCGGAGGCATTGGTGAGTGCGACCAGTTGTTCGCCGGTCCAACTTTTTTCCGCTGACCAGAGAAAGTGATCTTCCTGCGCGGTGGGGATTCCCCACGTGATTCCCAATGTAGAGAGCAGTGTAAACAGCACCATGATGCCGAAGACGGCGATTCGTACACCGTTTTCAGCGCGGCGTGGAGGAACATCGTGTTGAGTATCTTGTTCAGGATGCATGCTTCTTACACTACGCATCGAAGAGCTTGGCGGATCGATACCGTTCCACGCCCAGTGCATCGTTCATGGCCAATAGCACGCCACGTACGGTGCGATGTCCGATTTGATCGGCCCATTGCAGCGGTCCCATCGCGAATCCCAGCCCCTGCCATGCGAGGTCGATGGCGTCAGACCGGGCATGCCCCTCATCGAAAATCCAGGCGGCTTCGTTGATGAGAGTACACTGCAAGCGGGCCAACGCATAGTGTTCGGTCGGGGCAGCATCGAGAGCGTCGCATTTTGCCGCACATGCGACGATGGCGCCTTCCAGCAATGGCGTCAGCGTGAAGTTCTGGCGATCGATGGTGCATGCTGGAAGGAGTCCGTGCGCATCATGAAGGTAGAAGCCCTGCCCGGCATGTTCACCACACGCACCACGGTCGATCAAGTTATCCAGCATTGGCACGGGGGGAGGTGTTTGCCGGCGTTGCTGATAACTGTGAACCATACCGTTTCGTACCAGTTCCAAGCCAAGCTTGTCCATGTAAGCAAACGGACCGGTGCACCATCTTCCCAGTGACATCATGAGAAGGTCAGTCTCCTGAAGGCTGAAAATGCCCTCTTCGTGCAAGCGCATGGCCTCCAGGAACAGAACATAGAGTATGCGATCCATGATCTGGCCTGGTACTCGTTTCGCGACGACCGCCGGCAACTTCCAATCGATCAATTGTTGGGCCAGTCGGCGGGCGTTCGTATGTCCAGCGGGGCTATCGGGATGGTGAGTCACTTCAGCGAGTGTAACATCGTCGCGAATAGCATGTACGCGCATTCCGACGACCACATCCGGTGGCTCACCATTCTCGGCGGTGACGTTGCCATCGGTCCACGACGTCAGGTGGTCATCAACGGTTGCCACGATGTGTGCGTTGGTTCCCCAATGGCGAAGCCTGTCCACGTCCTGTCGTCTGGTGAGTACCAGCATGGACTCCGATTCACTTGGTTCGCGCGATGCAATCTCTTCAACGCCGACGGTCTCGACGGCTATGTTATGACGAAGCGCCGTCTGGGCGATGAGCCGGGCGTCCAATGTGTCTGCTGCGAGGAGTAAGGCGTCCACAACGTAACCTACGGATGAACATCGATTCGCGATCGCCGCGCGTGGGACGGCAGGTGATCGTGGCGTTTACAGTCCCGGCCCCATGACGGTTGGGATGAGGCGGACGGTTCATGGACGAGGTTATACGGATTCGTGTTGCGCGACCAGAGCCGGTACGGAAGATGCGGGATGCATGGTTGTGGTTTCACGTGGCGGGCCGGAATTCAGTAACAGGGCAAAGGTGTAAATGACCGGTGTTGAGTTGATGATCACGGCGGTCGTCGCGAGTCGTTTTCCCTGACGATCATTTCGTCGCCCAATAACTTCGCAAACAACGACGACGGCCAGCATCATGCCGAATTTGAAGAGAATGGCCCAACCGAATCCCATGGTGCTGATAATGGACTCCGCAATGGGGTTCGCTTCTTCGCCTTCCCAGACGAAGAGCACCAGGGCGGTGAGGATGATATCCATGGCTGAAACCAGGACGAGCCATACGTAATGGTCCTGATAACGCATGGCCGGGAGCGAGAAAAAGCGGGGGGCATCAACTTCCGGCTGGGGCATGTGGTGCCCGCAATTCGGGCACAGGCGGTTAACCAGCATATCGAGGGGTTGTTGGCATTTGGCGCAATGCGAGGGGAGTGCTTCCTGCCGATTTTTGACGCGCCTTGAACGCATAGCCTGACCCTTGATGCTCTGCCGGATTCGGTTCTGCCAACACCGATCCTCCAGGCATTGGCATGCTGTACATTATCGCCGAATTCGGGCGATGAGCGCGTTTATTTCCGCCGGATTCCATTCTCGTGCAAAAAAAAGGATTCGCTGGACTGAGACCTCCTGGTTTCGACAGGCGATGGGACGCACGCTGCCGCGAACTAGCTGATGCCGAGTGCGTTCAGGCACATGTTGTGAACGTCCGTATCGCGTATGTTCCGGCCTTCAGAGACGATGCCTGGTCGCGAAGCAAGAATGGCGCCGAATTGTCGTTCCTCAAGAGCCGGTGCACCATGGGAGCCCTTCACGAGTGATGAATTCAGGCTGATGGCTCGGGTGGCAGGATCGACGAACATTTCGACCGGGTCGTATCCCGGTTTAGCGTGAATGTCGACGGTTCGTGCGTACGCGGGGGCGCAGGCTTCGTCCATCCAGAAGTAGTAGGTGAACCAGTGGTCGGGTTCTGCGATCAAGATGATTTCACCGCTCCGGGGATGATCCAGTCCGACCTTGCTGCGTTCGTCGCCGGCGAGGGCGTCGGCGATGCCGGGTACGTTTCGGAACAGTTCGGCACACGGATGGACGTCGGCGGGATCGCTGACGAATATATGTGCGAATTGATGATCGACCATCGCGAAAGCCCGCGACCCGGGGATATCAAGTTGCTCCTGATCTCCGTCCGGTCGAATTTTCACCATCCCGGCGTCGCGGAGCAGTCGATTCGGATGGATGGCGCGAGCGACGTCGGTCATCGCGTACTCGCTGGCAACAATGAAGGTCGCGTTTTCTGCAATCTTGCTCTGACCGATGTCGGTCGCAAACAAGGCCAGCTCCGCTTCCAACTCAACGAGTGCCTGCCTGGCTTCCTTGCTGTCCGGTCCGTGTTTCTGCGCGGCGTAGTCAAGTTGGGGAATGTAGATCCAATGAAAGCGCGGATCGTGTTTTTCAATCAGCCAACGGGCGCCTTTGAGGATCCACTTGGTCGATTCGATGTTCGAGAGCGGCCCCCAATAATGCTGCAACGGGAAGTGACCGAATTCGTCAATCAATGCGGTGTAGAGTCCTTCCGGTTTTTCATAGCACCAGAGTTTGGTGGTGCCGTCATCTTCGTGGATAGGGGAAGGCGTAATGATGAAGTCTGCTGCGGCGCCCTTGATGTTCTGGGTGTGCCATGCAGCGGCTGACAATCCAGCCTGCCGCAGCCGATCCCAGGTTTGTTCACCCTCTATGATACTGTTGTGCGCGACCCAGAATTCGACTTCCTTACGGTCACGGTGATAGAAGCCGTTGGCAATCACTCCGTGTTGACCGGGAGACCGTCCGGTCAGGAATGTTGCTTGAACCGGCGAGGTGACGCAGGGAAAGCTGGGAACGAGGTTCGCAATGCCTCCCTGGTTGGCCCAGGCGTGAAGCGTCGGTGTGTCTTCCTGGGTGATGTCCTTTACGCGCAAACCCGGGACAGAAAGAAACAAGATTCGTTCGTCAGCCATTTTTCACACCCTTTCTGAGCCGGTACGCCACTCGATTCGTCGACACGCATATTCAGATCTTCCTGAGTGGGATTCGAAAGTCAACCAGCAGACTGGTGATGCCGGCGATTCCAGGTGGATTCACGGTTTGGTAAGGGACTGCAGGAATTCGAATGCGGCTCGCGCGGTCTCCACCGCGTCATGGCTGTGACGAGACAGTTCCACGTGGACCGGACCCTGGTATTTGATTTCATGAAGGGCGGTGAACACGCGGTCAAAATCGAGGTTGCCCTCTCCGAACATGAGGTGTTCGTGGGTTCCTGGGATCATGTCCTCGATGTGGATGTTGAAGAGTCGGTCCTGATGCGTGCGAATGTGGTCGTCGTTCTTTCCATCTGACAGGCAGTGCACGTGCCCAACATCGAGCGTCAGGCCGAAGCATTCGTGATTGCCCATGGAGGACAGGCGATCGGCCAGCTGCAGAAATTCGTCCATGTACTGAACAAGCATGCCCGGTTCGGGCTCGAAAGCCAGTTTGACGCAACGCTGGTTCGCGTATTCGACCAGTTGATGAAGGCCGGTGACCAGGTGCGCCCAAGCTTCGCTTTCGGGCAATCCGTCATGATTGGAACCGGACCAGAAGGAGACGGAATCTGCACCGATGTCAGAGGCGAGGTCGACGCAGGCCATGAGGAATTCGAGTCGTTGGGCGCGGTCATCTGCGTCAGCAG
>JBMYUM010000041.1:0-15920 GCA_049605375.1 Phycisphaerae bacterium
TGGTGCCATTGTCTTAAGGCGATCCGGGTAATCCTCGTGTAGTCAGACGGTGTCCGTTGCTACCGTCGGTTCGGGGGGCGACGGTGCTTTCATTTCGTTCCACGCCACTACCGTTTCGACCTGGGGAACCTTCTAGATCGATCATGTTCGTCCGATAGAAGTTCACCTTGTCGGGGCGTTTCGCACCGGGGATCAAACCGTCCGAAATCAACTCAAGGGACGCTAGTTTTCGCCCGATTCGACCGGTTGTTCGGGCTGGTTATGAGCCTCTGCCTGCTGCTTCACTGTCGCTGTGTTGCACCATGGTTGCGGCGAAGGATTGGCGTCAGCCCATCATTACTCCGCCACTGGTGTTTTCGCCTGAGGTTATGGAACATGTCGACGCTTCTAGGACAGCAGGCTGACGTTGGTGACACCCTCGACGACGGCACTTCGGCTCAGCAAATCGTCAGTTTTTGCCTCGGTGACGAGGAATACGGCGTGAACATCATGAACGTCCAGGAAGTGATTCTGGTCGGGAAGATTACACCGTTGCCTCGTGTCCCATCGCACATCTGCGGTTTGATCAATCTTCGTGGACATGTCATTCCCATCATTGATCTTCGAAAGAAGTTCGAGCTTCCACCAACGGAACCGTCGGAGCATTCGCGGATCATCATCTTGAATGTGATCGGGAAGACGATGGGGGTGACGGTTGATGCCGTTCACGAAGTGCTGCGCGTCAATCAAACAGATATCGAACCACCGCCAGAAGCCTTACTCGGATCGGCAGAAGAGTACCTGCAGGGGCTGGTTCGCTTTGATTCGAAGCTGCTGGTGTTGTTGGACATTCAGAAGATTGTGGAGGCGGAATCTGATGTCGTCTCCAACGGTAAGTGGAACGCGTAACGGCGTGCTCGGCTAACGCTACCTGGTACCAAGCGTCCAGTCGTCGATTCTGGTCGTCAGCTAAAGGAAGACTCGAAGTGAACAATTACACCGTCAAATTGACTGAGGTCGAGTTCAAGCAGATGGCCAAGCTGATCTACGACAAGACCGGGATCTTTCTTCCCGAGTCCAAGTTGAGCTTGTTGAGCAACCGTCTCCGTCGGCGCCTGCGTGTCCTCAAGTTGGAATCGTTCGGTGATTACTACAAGTTGCTGTGCGATGACACTCAGTGCAAAGAGGAGCTTCCCTTCTTCCTTTCAGCGGTCACGACGAACGAGACCTATTTTTTCCGCAATCCGAACCTGTGGGACTACTTCCGCAATACATGGATCAAGTCGGTGGCTACGAGGAAGAACAAGACCATTCGAATCTGGAGCGCAGCCAGCAGCAGCGGTGAAGAAGCTTACACTTGCGCGATCTGCCTGCGGGAATGTCTACCGAAAGCGTCTGAGTGGAAGATTTCGATAGTCGGTACGGACATCAGCGACAACATGCTGACGAAGGCCCGCGAGGCAGTCTATAACGACTATGCGGTGTCCAAAATCGAACCGAGTTCATTGAAGCGGTGGTTCCGTCAGGTGGATGAAGAGTACCACCTTCGTGACGAAGTGAAGTCAATGGTGAACTTCCAGTTTCACAATCTTCGGGATCCGATGAAGGGTCCACAATTCGACTTTGTCTTCCTTCGCAACGTCCTGATGTACTTCGACAATCCTATGAAAATAACGGTGATTCGAAACGTCACCAACGCGTCGAAACCCGGGGGTATTGTCTTCGTGGGGGACGTCGACCCGATCCGCAGCACGCCGGAGCTTCGTGACAACGTTGATCTGGAGTATTGCGGTCCCAATCTCTATGAGCGTCCCGGCGTTGTATCTTCGGCCGCCGGCATGCAGGCGACGGAGGCGTGATGTCAAGCTCCATTGAAATCACTCCTGAACTGATGGCCGGATTCCTCGATGAGGCGCCCGAGTATCTTGAGATGCTGGACTCGGGTTTGATGGACCTCGAATCGATGGCCGGTGACGGTGTCATCGCCTTGAACACTCCGGAAGACTGTGAGCGCATGAATGAGATGTTCCGCGCTGCGCACAGTCTCAAGGGGTTGGCTGCTGCATTTGGATTCGAGAAGATCAAGGATCTCACGCACCACATGGAAACGTTGTTTGACCATGTGCGGCTTGGCAAGAAGTCTCTCTACGATCACTCCATCGAAACGCTCTTTACCGTATTCGATCGCCTGAAGGCGCTCATTTCAGAACTCAGCGACCCCGAAGGACCGGAGGTTGAAATCGCAGACATGGTGGACGAACTGAAACGGATTCTCGCGGAAGGAGCCAATCCTCCGGCGACGAACAACTCACCAGCGTGTCAAGATTCGCAGGAACCGGTGACCACGCCTGTGGCCGACACACCATCAACATCCGATGCCGTCGTATCGGGCTCGGCGGGTGACCTTCCCGTGGGGGCGACAGCCGACGAAGTCGTTGACGACTCACCCTGTGAGGTGCAGTCGGAGGTCTTTCAGGATCCTGAGCTTGCCTCGCTGTTCATTGAGACTGTCTCGGAGTCACTTGAAGAGCTCAACCAGGGCCTGCTGGGGCTCGAGAATGCGCCGGACGACAACGAACTTCTGAACCAGATCTTTCGTAGCGCTCACAACATCAAAGGGGCGTCCGGTGCGGCGGGTCTGTCGGGTATGAATCGCGTGACGCACAATATGGAAACCGTTTTCGATAAGCTGCGCAACGGGCGAACATCGCTCGAAGACTCGCTGATGGGCGCATTGTTTGAGGCGGTGGATCGACTGCGCGGCGTGATCGACATGATTCGCGAGGGGCAGGTCGAAGACATTGGCGATCATGAGATGAAGGCGCAGTTCGACCCGTGGATCGGTAAGGAGACGGCCAGCAGTCACGTTCCCAACTTGCCCGAGATTCAGGTTCCGGATGAGCACCAACCTCCGGATTTCGTGATTGAGGAAGCCGGTGATGACGACGGAAGCGGTCGGTACAAGGTCGTGGTACGTTTCAAAGACGGCTTTGACGAAGCCCCCATTCAGGCCTATCTGATTTATAACAAGCTGGTTTCGATGGGGGATGTGCTGTCGTGTGAACCGGATATCGACTCGCTCACCGGCGATACCGACCTATCGCAACTGGAATTCCACCTCTGCTCTGAGGAACCGAGCGTTGCTATTGAATCGGCGGTCTCCCTGTTCGAAGTACAGGAAGTCGTCGTCAGTCCGCTCGGTGCTGCAAGCGAGGACGTTGCCGAGGCTGCAACCGGTTGCGGCAATGTCCCGGAAGCAACAACAGTCAACGAAACGAATACTGATACGAACAGCCTGACGGCGCCATCAACGACGGTGGCCTCGTCTTCGTCAGCTGAAGCGCCGATTTCGGTTGGTGCCGAAAGCAACCATGATGCGCGTGTCGTATCGGAGAATGCTACGACGGATGCCGCGGGTTCTTCAAGTGCGATGACCGCTGTGTCGGCGACAAATTCGCCAGCCGCCGTACAGGCTTCTGGTGGTACAAATGCCAACCTGGGAGGCGGTTCGGGTTCGTCGACCGCCGTTGCGCCTTCGAACGTGCCTGAAGCTCGGTCCAGCGGTGGTGTGCGCCAAGCTCCACCGGCTCCCACACCGCCCGATCAGGGGCAACGTGGCGGCGGACGCGCCGTTGGTGAACGCAAGACGGAACAAAGCGCCGTTAAGACCGGCGAGACGCTACGTGTTGATCTGGAGCGTCTTGATCAGCTGATGAATCTTGGCGGTGAGCTTGTCATCAACAAGGCACGCTTCGGACAGATCCACGGTACGTTCCGAGAGATTTTTGACGGCAAGAACCACGCCTACCTGGTAGACGATATTTCCCAACGCCTTGAGTACCTTCGCGAGCGCATGGAGGGCGTATCGCAGAGCGGATGCAGTTCGGCGGACGCTGAGATTTTCCGTGACAACCTCCTCCATTTGAATGACAGCATGGGCACAATCCGCTCTCTGGTTGAGCGAGTCTATGATGCCCGGCTTGCCATGCACGATTTTGATGAAGCGCTTCATGGGTTGGGGCGTGTTTCGGAAGGACTGCAAAAGGGCATCATGGGAACGCGGATGGTCCCCATTGGTCCCTTGTTCAAGCGTTTTCAGCGTGTCGTCCGTGACATTTCAAAGTCGTGCGGCAAGCGCGTCAATCTTGTTCTTCACGGCGAACAGACCGAACTCGACAAGCGCATGATCGATGAGCTTGGAGATCCTTTGACACACATGGTCCGCAACGCCGTTGATCATGGTCTAGAGAAGCCTGATGTTCGTGCTTCGGTTGGAAAACCCGAGACGGGTACACTGACGCTGGAGGCATGTCATCGCGGCAACAGCATTTGTATAGAGGTTTCGGACGACGGTGGCGGTGTCAACGTCGAGCGGGTTCGTGCGAAGGTGCTTGAGAAAGAACTGGCAACGGAAGCCCAAGTGGAGCGGATGTCGGATCGCGAGTTGATCCAGTACATCTTGAAGCCAGGATTTTCAACGGCCGCCCAGGTAACGGATCTTTCCGGTCGTGGTATGGGGATGGACATCGTTGTCGCGAAGTTGGATCAACTGAACGGCAGCATCGAAATCGACTCGACGCCTGGCGAAGGAACGAAAATCACGATTCGACTGCCTTTGACCTTGGCCATTCTGACTTCGATGGTCGCGCAGATTGGCAAAGCCACCTACGCCATTCCATTGGAATCGGTCCTCGAGATCATCCGGGTACGGAAGTCTGACATACAACGAATTCAGCGCCGCGAGGTTGTTCGGGTACGAGATCGTGTGGTTCCGCTGACCTGCTTCGAGGACGTGTTTGGTACGACGCATGATGCGCTACAGACGGCATCGAAGGGGCAGGATGAACTGACGTTAGTGATCGTCGGATTCGAGAATGACCAGTTGGGGTTGATGGTGGATGAACTTCTGGGGCAGGAAGACGTTGTGATCAAGTCGATCGCAGAGAACTACAAGAATGTTGATGGGATCGCCGGTGCATCAATCCGAGGTGACGGTACGGTCGCATTGATTCTCGACGTAGGGGCGATGATGACGATGGCGGGTGAGGCCGGCGCACGGCAACCGCTTGAACAGGAGGTGGTGGCATGACGGCCGAAACCAAGTCATTCGTTCACTCCGACGCGCTGCGGACGGTTGCCGTTAATGGGGCGTACAATGCGTCCCGAGCGTTGTCGAAGTGGTTGCACCGCGGTGTTCGGCTGAACACCGACGGTTTTCGCATGGTACCGATTACGAATGTCGCCAGCACGGTGTGCGGAGAGGACGAGACCGTTGCTGCGGTTCACCTTCCGTTGGATGGCGATCTTGATGGTCACCTGCTCCTGGTTTTTCCGGAGAAGGTGGGTCTCGCGTTGTCTGACATGATGATGCAGCTTCCGGTGGGCACTTCCAAGGCATTTACTGATCTGGAAGAGTCGTGCCTCTGTGAGACTGGAAATATCGTCGGCAGTTCGTACGCGAACAGTCTGGCCAAATGGCTGGAATTGTCTATCGAGCCGAGTGTGCCGACGTTTGCCTGTGATATGGCAAGCTCCATTCTCGATCCTCTGTTGATGGAGCAGGCGATGTCGCACGACGAAGTGCTGATGGCATCGACTGAGTTCCTTTTGGACGGCGATCGTGTTGAGTGGAGCCTGTTGCTACTCCCGACCAACGACTCCCTTGCAAAGATGGAGTCACGTTGTCATGCCGAGACGGCTCGTCGCGAGGCGTTGCAGACGATCGCGATCAATGGGGCGTTCAACGCCTCCCGTGCCATGTCCAAGTGGCTGAAAAAGGGAGTCAAGCTTGATACAGACGGATTCAGCCGGGTCAGTTTGAATGATGTGACGGCACAGTTTGATGAGAACGAGCCGATTATTGCGCTGGTTATGGACCTGCAGGAACAGATGCATGGATTTGCTGTTCTCGCGATGCAGGAAACGGACGCACGGTGTCTCGTCGATCTGTTGATGCAGCAGTCGCCCGGAACGACGAAAGAGTTCGGTGAGATCGAACGCTCGTGCCTCGAAGAGACGGGCAACATCATCTCCGGTTCCTATGTCAACAGCTGGTCAACGTGGCTGGAGATTGAGATTGAACCCTATGTGCCGCAGTTCGTGAATGATCTTCCCGGTGCAATTCTGCAGGGTGTGCTGGCCGAACAGGCGTTGGTTGGCGATGAGGCATTCATGGCCCGAACGAATTTCTTCATAAATGACCAGTCACTGGAGTGGCTGTTCATGCTACTTCCGTCGCCATCGGCGATGAGATTGATCGAGACTTCTTGCAAGTAAAGGCAGGTTGATGCAGACGGTATCCAAAGAAACCAAATCTCCCTCATCCTCTTCGGGTAAGGCGAAGATTCACTCGATCGGCATTGCCGGCATGAAAGTCGTCCACGCGCCGGAGAAGATCTCGACGGTGCTCGGCTCATGTATTGGCATTGCGATGTACGATCGAGTTGCCAAGATCGGTGGGATGGCGCACATCATCCTTCCGAGTTCGAAAGAGGGGAGTGGCGATCCCGCCAAGTTCGCTGATACGGCTGTTGAGATGCTTCTTGAGCAGTTGGTGGCGGCGGGTGCGGAGCGCAAGCGCGTTACGGCCAAGATTGCAGGCGGAGCCAAGATGTTTGGTCAAGGTTCGAATGCCGGCAAACTCGGTGAGCGTAACGCGGAGTCGGTCAAGGGTCGGCTTCGAGAATTCGCCATCCGTATCGCTGCGGAGGCTGTGGGCGGTTGTAAGGGGCGCAAGATGTGTCTCGACCCGGCAACCGGAGAAGTATTGGTGAACATCATCGGCCAGGAAGGCGAAATCCTCTGATTCGAACGAGAGGATCGTCGTCGCCGTTTCTTGAATCGGTACTCAAAGTCAGTCTATGGATGGGGAAAGCCCAACACGAACATCTAGTTGTTCGTTTCCAAAAAGGAGAACGCTGTGGCAACGCGAGTTCTTGTGGTTGATGACGCGAAGTTCATGCGTCATATGATTAAAAACTTACTGAGCGAACTGGGTTGCGAGGTCATCGGCGAAGCGTCGGATGGTGAAGAGGCCTGCAGCAAATACGATGAACTGTCGCCCGATGTTGTCACGATGGATGTCGTCATGCCCAACGTTGGTGGCATCGAAGCGTTGAAGCGTATCCGTGATAAGCACGATACCGCGAAGATCGTCATGATCACCGCTATTGATCAGCGTGAACCGTTGATGGAAGCGCTAAAGGCGGGTGCCGTCGATTACATTGTGAAGCCGTTTGAGAAGGACCGCGTGAAAGAAGCGATGCAGCGCGTACTTGCCGGCTGAATCGGTCCTTGTTCCCCTCCGTTCAGAGGGAACGGTGGGCCTTCTCGTTGCCGGTCTTGAGGGCGAAGCCATGTGTGGCGTCGGTTGATGAGATGCGGTGACACGAGCGTCGTACTCTTGCCCTTTGATCGGGCATCGCGCCCCGTGATCCGATTCACCTTGCAGCATGACTCGTCAACGAACGGGTCACGCGGCGATGGCAAGTGAGATCATCCCTTCTGCATGTCACGATTTGATCCGGCGTGGGGCGGTATGAAATATGCGAGCCGCTTCTAGTAAGGGGTGTCAGGCAGGCACGCCGGCATCTGCGGCGGCTTTGGCCAGAGCGTCTGGAATTCCTGCCAGGGAAACGACGCGGTCAACGCATCCTGTTTCGAAGGCCGCCTTGGGCATCCCGTAGACAATGCAGGATTCCTGGTCCTGGGAGAGCGTTCGCCCTCCGGCCTCATGGACCTTGCGAATTCCTTCCGCGCCGTCGAATCCCATTCCCGTCATGATCAGTCCAATGGTTCGTGTGCCGAAGCATTCGGCCACGCTCGAAAGCAGGACGTCGGCGGACGGTCGGAACCCGCTTACTTTTGGACCATCATCCAGTGCTGCCACATAGCCAACACCGCTACGTCGAACGGTCAAATGACGATTCCCCGGTGCCAGAAGCAGGCGTCCAGGCTTCAGGGCGTCCCCCGGTTGAGCTTCCTTGACCTCGATTTGCGAAGCCGCGTTCAGGCGGTTGGCAAATGGTCCGGTGAAGTCTGCCGGCATATGCTGGGCGATCAGCATCGGCGGGAATTCCTTGGGTATCTGCGGGATGATCTTGTGTAGCGTTGCGGGCCCCCCGGCCGAGATGCCGATCGCAATGACGGCGCCATCGCCGTTCCCTGCAATCTTGCGTGGCGGCATGACCCGCGATTGCTGAGGTGATGTCAGCGTGGAGCCGTTTGAGGCATACGCTGTCTTGATCGCCGTGATGACATCTTGCTGGAACTGCTGAAGCGAAGAGTCTTTCTTGGCCAGGGGTTTGGCGACGTAATCGACGGCGCCCAGCTCCAAGGCCTTGAATGTCATCTCAGCCCCTTCCTGCGTCTTGGTCGAAACCATAACGATCGGCAGGGGGTTTTCTTTCATTACCTGTTCGAGAACGCCCAAACCGTCGAGGCCGGGCATCTCAATGTCGAGTGTAACAACTTGCGGTTTGAGTTCCTTGATCCGACGGACGGCTTCCAGGCCATTGGCGGCTGAGCCGATTACCTCGATTTCGTCTGCGCGCTCCATGGCTCCTTTGAGCACCGTCCGCATGAAGATGGAGTCGTCTACGACTAGGACTTTTATCGGTCGATTCGGCATTTCAAGACCCTCGTTGCCATACTTGCATACAAAGGGTGCATCGACGCTGAAAATCGCGGACTTTAGACGAACAGGGTGAGAGAGGGCGGTTGTGCCGTTCCCATAAAAAAAGCCTCCGCGGAACGGAGGCTGCGTTCGTTTTACGAATCCACGGGTGCCTACGGCAGCGAAACACCATGATAGGCCTGGTAGTTGCCCCCGCCATTGAGCAGGTCGATGGCACGCAGCAGATCTTCCGGTTCAACGTTTCCGTTGCGATCCATATCGGCCCGTGCGGCCAACTCCGGCGACGCCGGCTGTTCCAGCATGCCGATCAGCACCTGGATGTCTGTCGCGTTGCTTTCGCCGGAACCATCAACATCGGCTGGCAGGAAACCGAGTCTGGTTGCCTGTCCCGTCGGTGTGTAGGTCAGTACGGTCCATGCGCCTTCCTCGATGATGCCGTCAAAGGTGACATTGATAACGTCGGTTTCAGGATTATCCACGGAGTCGACCCCGACCGGTTGTCCGTCGCCACCCTCTTCGGCAAGCATGAAGTGCATGTCGCTGACATTCATGGCGTCACCGCTGTACATGAGTTCGATGCCGTCGATACCGGCAGCGTTGGTTCCATCGGGATCGTACGGTTGGCGTGGATCGATGGCACGATCACCCGGCATGCAGCCAACGATTCCGAGCTGTGGGAAGGAGGGGACGAGCGCCGTTACTTCCATTGCGCCAGGATCGCCGGGCTTGAAGACGTCGAGCGTGACGATGCCTTCTTCCGGAGGGAACGGAGAGTCAAACCAGAAGTTGAACATGGAGCCCCAACGGATGGCGTTTGCCCGTTCGTTGAGCCAGTATGGCTCTGCCGACCAGGAAACGCCGGCACAACCAAGATTCCCTGGCCAATCGTCATTATTGTAGTACGAACCAAACGGTGACGTACCGTCGCCACTGTGGTCGTCAATGTCATGGAATCCGATGTTGGATGCGCCAAGCGCAGGTACGGTAAAACCTCCGATCGAGCGATCGGAATTCAGATTCTGAATCGCGTATTCATAGTGCCACGTGTTGTCACCCAGGTCCGTCACCTTGTAGCCGAGCAGGACGCGTCGGTCACCGGGGATGTCGACGATTTCAATGGTGACGTCTGTATCGTTCTCTTCCCATGCATAGATACCCGGGATACCCACACGTGTAGAGCCACCAGCGGGACCAATCGCGTCGTATACACCTTCCTCCGGTTCATCGATCCGCAGCAACGGGGCATAGGACGCGTTGTTGTCCTGGTTCCCGGCAGCCGCGTCGTCCGGAGCTACATAGTGTGCTTCGACAAAATAAAGGGTGCCTTCCTCAGGATTAACCAATGGATCAACGTCGGCATCCTGAACCTGGATCCGTTTGTAGATGGCATCGCCGGCAAAGCCCTGCGTGTCGAACGGATAGAGATGTTGACCGGTGGTGGCGTTAACCTCGTACCGAGGGCCAAGGTTGATTTGTGCACCATTCAACTGCGTGCTGTACGAGTCCGCGCACATCGGCGGAAGTTCCGTTCCGGTCGGGTCACCGAAGCAGGTGCCGCCATCTTCGCAAAGATCGTTGTCGGCGAAGAATCCATGTTTTACCCAGCTCATACCAATCTGGGTGAGTCGACCATCTTTGAGGCGATACATGTTCTGCGCGATGATGGGTTTCTGGTCCGTTGCTGCATACCAGACGGCGTTGGCATCTCCGATGTTGCATGCCTTTGTCCAAAGGGAGTAACCGGTCATGCCATTGGTCCAACCCCATCGACGAACGTCCCCAATCTGATCGATGACAAGGTCCGGACCGATTCCGCCCGCGATCGCGCTGCTCTGAATTTCGGGATCACGCGTTGGTTCCGAAGCATGGTAAGCGTTGGCGTCGAAATGACCGACCAAAGCTCCCTTCAAGAACAGGTCACCGGATACTGTCACATGATCTGAACGATCTTGATTCTCATTGATGTTGAGAGCCAATACCGTTCCCGTCAGCGAAAGCGACGTACCACCAGCGGCCGCATTGGCGGCGACAATATCGACACGACCAGAGCTGACATCGATACGAAGCGTAACGGGGGAGTAAACACCCTGCGCGTCTTCGCCGGCAATCAGGAAGGCGGTTCGTGACACAATCGTCAGCGTGTTGAGGTTCGCATCGCGGCCGAAGTTCATGCGACCGTCGACGACAGGACCTTCAAGGTCAAGGCGGCTTGGCAATTCGGACTCTGCGTTGAATGACTGGGGATCATCTTCGGCAACCAGGCTGTAACCCAGTTCCTGGATCGCATCCTGGTAGAACTGCAAGAAAGCCGAGCCATCAATAACGAAGCGCTGGGCCGACCGCGTCTTGGAGACCGATACGTCTTCCGCATTGGCCTGCGGTACACCAAAGGTGCCGGCAACTGCGATCAAACATGCGACGATTGAAAGCAGCGTTCGTACGGACTTGATATCTCGACCGTGTCGGGCCTTTGACCTGTCCAAATGACGATCGGCCCCACTCGTACAATGCCACATGTGAAACTCCCCCTCACGTGCGTGGTAGTGAAATAGTCCAGCGGTCGCCGAAATGCGCAGCACGGAACCGCGGTCAGCCATTATAGAACGCGGATACGCCCTCAGCCAAGAATCTGGCCTTGGTATTGGATACGGAAACCGATAACATCCGACGCCTTCTGAACGATTCCAGAATACAGGCGACCGCGATTCGCACGTTCTTTCGTGAAAAGCTATCGGACCATCGATGGCGGTGAACGTTTTCAGTTCTGTCAAAAATGACAGCAAGATTCGCGATGGAATGTGGACATCCGATCGGAATCGCTACCGGACGTGGTGGCTGCGTTGGCGGTGAGGTCGGGAGATGATGAAGCATGGAACCGAACAGACAGCGTTTTGCGGCCATCGTGAACCCTGCTTCGGGCAGACGGGATCATCTGGCAGTCGTCAAGCAACTTGCGGAGAGGCTTGATGACGTCGGCGCGTCTCTCGAGATCCTGGTATCGGAATATCCCGGACATCCCACCCAGCTTGCCCGGGAGCTGTCATCCGACATTGAGGCTGCCGTTGTGGTCGGCGGTGACGGCACCATCAATGAGGTTTTGAATGGCCTGTTGCCTCGGCGGCTACCGCTTCTCATCTGGAGTCGTGGTACGGCAAATCTGCTGGGGCGTGGAACGGGAATTCCCCCCAGGCTATCTCAGTTCGTCGATGTGCTGCGTTCCGGCGATTCGCACTTGATTGATGCCGGCAACCTGAACGGGCGATATTTTCACAGCATTGCCGGTGTGGGTTTTGACGCAGCTTGTATCGATCGCATGGAGCGCGGAGGGCATATCGCGTTCGGCGACTTTTTCTGGCCGATCTGGCGTGCATTCTGGGCCTTTACCTTTCCACGCCTTCGGGTTCATGTCCGCGGGGATCTGGTTTTTGAAGGACGAGCCAGCGTCATGATTGGCAATCAGCCCTTTTACGGCCCGTCGATTCGCGCCTTCCCGTCGGCCGATCCGAGCGATGGTTTGCTCGATCTATGCATTATGCCCGCTGCGCATCATCTTGAGCTTCTGTACAGAGCGGCCTATTTCCTTGCGGAACGGCAACAGGGGAGTGCCGGTTTCATTTGCAGCCGCAGCGACGAGGTCAGTGTGGATGTGATCGATCCCGTTCATGCCCATGTTGACGGTGAATTGCTGGAGGCGGGGCGGATCGATATACGGGTTGAGCGTCAGGCCATTCGATTGCTGAGGTGTCGGAATGGCCGTGCTTCTGGCGCCGATCCTGCGGCACGGGCCCGGGGTTGTGAATTATCAAATCGGCCGGCGTGATCATTCGATCAGGGTGCAGGCGAGCACGGATTTGGCTTTCAATAATAACGCAAAGCCACTCAAATATTCGTGCCCACAGCTTGACCGTTGTTGCGAATCTCTCGACAATCCAGTTGAGCTCAGAGTTCCATCTGCCTGCATTGACAGCAGTTTGTGGCTCCGCGGCGGTTTTTATTTTGGCATTGTTTGTGATGTTTTTCACAATGTCGCCCCTCGGCATTCCCGGCGATTGCTGTTCGCGACGGCCACCAGATTGGCCGCCGGTACACGGGGTTCGATTTCGACCAATGGCGCTTGCGGAAATAGAGTGCGGATATCTGGAGATTCGATGCCGGACGACATTGATCAGCAGGGTGGCATAGCCGACGACGATCGCTCGGATCAGGGCTCGCTCGATGCCGAGACCGCAGACCAGTCGGCGGATATGAGCGAGATTGCTGCCGGAATGGATGAGTTGGCTGACGACGATGCGTTGTGGTCGGACGCCGAGGCGATGAGCGTGCCGATGCTGGCACGGCTTTTCGGTGTCCCGTTCATGATAGTCAGCTTCATCGTCGGTGGCGCCATTCTGGTTGTTTTCCTTTTTGGCGGACCGGTGCTGTCGAAAGAGCGGACGGTTGACGATCTGCTGGCGGCGCTGGAGGGAACCAGCGGCGAGAAAAGTGCCGGCATTCTTCCGCCTCGTGAGAAACAGCTGTGGCAAACAGCTTTGGAGCTGAGCAAGCGTCTCCAGAACCGCGAAAGCGAGTTTACGGAATCTGAGTTGTTAACGATTACCGAGCGACTCAGCGTCATTATTCGTGCTGATCTTGAGCACCGTGATACGTTCCCGACATTTGGCGATGAACGAGCCAAACAGCAGCAGGTTCGTATTTCGAGGCTTCAATTCGCCATTCGGGCGTTGGGAAAGACGGGGCGTGAAGAGGCGATTGATCCGCTTCTCTCGGTCGTGGAGACGGGTTTGAACCCGTTCGTCCAGGTGGCGATTCAAGAGTTGGGGAATCTCTACGAGTTGCCTGCCGCTGCACGATCGGTTGGACCGATCAAGTTGGTGATGGCGTCTTCAAGCAACGCTGAGGTCCTGTTGAGTGCGACCACGGCTCTCTCCATCCTTGGCGATGGTGCTGATCGAGATTTGATTGAAGCCCTTGATCGGGTGTGTGTTTCACAAGAGGGTGAAGTTTCGTGGTCGGCGGCTCTTGCCCTGGCGCGACTTGGGAGTGCCGTCGGGAAGTCCACGATGTACGACCTGCTTGACCGAGAATTTTGGGAAAGTGGGGAACGTTACACGGTGATCGACGAGTCCGGGGCCGAGCGTCGCTACCGGATGCCGCCGCATCGTGTTGAGAGCCTGATGGTTGCCGCCATCGATGCTGCGTCACAAACGTCTGATACGGACTTGTGGGAATTGATAGAGGGGTTAAAGTCCGACCCGTCGCCGATTGTTCGGGGGCGGGCGGTTACCGTTCTTGAACGAAGGGCGGATGCCTCCGGGGCTGGACAGTCCGGTGGGGTGCCTGCCGGCTCGAATCAAGAGTGAGCGTAAGTCGTTGCCCTGACTCGTTCGGGGTGCGAGGGTCGTTGTCGGAGATTGCTGGATGCCTACGAAAGAACTCGTCACGAAGGTATGGATCGAAGAGGGGTGCATTGTTTGCGACGCCTGTGAGACGACCGCACCCGATGTCTTCGAAGTCCTTGATGACACCTGCATTATTCGCCCCGCGGCCCTTGCGGCTGACTTCACCAAGCCGCGAACCCAAGACATCATCGATGCTGCGGAAGAGTGTCCGGTCGATGTGATCAAGTTCGATGTCGTGGAGGAAGAGGTTGCGGAAGATGCCGCTCCACCTGCACCGGCAGCCGAACCTGATCCGGCTCCAGCTCCTGCGGCTGCTGCTCCGGCGGCGGCCCCAGCTGCTCCGGCTGAAGCCAAGCCAGCCGCTGCGGCAGCATCTCCTGAGAAGCCGGCGGTTGCGGCTTCCGTTGCCGGCGCGCCTGATCCGTCCATTGCTGCGTTGTTGCAGGCTGCCACTGCCCGCGGTGGAAACATTGGAATTCTCACCGGCGCTGGTGGTTCGCGAGAGGCCGGTGAGTGGGAACGCAAGGACCCGAACGAACTTCCACCCGATGCGCGCCAGGCCAAGGTCATGCAGGCCGCCAAGAAGATCAGCGAAGATCCTGATATGGGGCGGCGCGCGTTTGCCGGTCTGACGTTAGGGATTGGCTGGTTTGCGTTTGGATCGGGTGTGGCGATCTCCATCGGTCCGGCGTTTGGTCGTTACCTCATGCCGAACGTGTTGGAAGAACCTGACCCGCGTGTTCGTGTCGGCCCGTTGAAGAAATACGTTGAGATGCCGCCGGGCGGGGTCAATGAAGATTTCAAGCCGCAGGGTATCTGGATGATTCGCGAAGAGGATCGCGTTGCGGCCATCAACATTATCTGCACGCACTTGGGCTGCATCCCAAACTGGCTTCCGAACGATCGCAAGTTCAAGTGTCCTTGTCACGGAAGTGGCTATTACTACGATGGCATCAATTTCGAAGGCCCGACACCGCGACCTTTGGAGCGGTTCAAGGTCACGATTGAGGCCGGTGTGGTCATTGTAGACAAAAGCAAGAAATACCAGTACGAGCTCGGCCAGTGGGATCAGCCGGGCAGTTACCTTTCGGTGTAGTTGACGCGGCCTGATTCGTCGCTCGGCCGGGGATGTCCTCTATGCAGGACGATCCGCCTCTGGCGATCCGCTGCTGTTTAGGAAGGATAGACGCAAACAATGCTTGCACGATTGGGCAATTGGATCACGCAAGGGCAGGTGTGGGGAAGTATTTTCCGCCACGGCGTGCCTCGTGATCGCCGTACACGCGCCATGGCTGTTTTGAGCAACGTTTTTCTTCACCTCCATCCTGTGGCGGTGCGGAAGAGCGGCATTCGACTTTCTTTTACCTGGTGCATGGGTGGAATCACCTTCTTCCTGTTCCTGGTTGAGATCGTCACAGGCGTGCTCCTGATGTTCTACTATCGACCGACTGTTGAGTATGCCTACTTCGACATCCAGCAGCTTCGTGCAACGGTCACGCTGGGCCTGCTTCGCGAGATTCACCGATGGGGTGCTCACGCGATGGTGATTGCCATCTGGCTTCACATGTTACGGGTCTTCCTGACTGGTAGTTACAAACCTCCGCGCGAGTTCAACTGGTCGATCGGTGTGATTCTGCTTGTGCTGACGTTGCTTTTGTCCTTCACGGGCTATCTGCTGCCATGGGATCAGCTGGCAATGTGGGCCATCACGGTCGGATCGAACATGGCGCGTGCGACGCCGTTGGCGGGTTCCGAAGGGCCTTTGAGCTCGTTCATTCAGATTGGGAACGTGCCGCTTGTGCACGGTGGTGACGACGCTCGTTTTGGTCTGCTGGCTGGTACATTTGTCGGGCCGAACGCGCTGCTTCGCTTCTACGTTCTTCACTGCGTTTTCATTCCGATTGTTG
>JBMYUM010000042.1:0-2072 GCA_049605375.1 Phycisphaerae bacterium
CGTTGTCGTGCGAACACCGGACGGTGTTGCGCTGCTGCGCTGACCACCGGTGTTGCCATAGATCTCGTTATCGTAGCAGACGTAGATCATGTTCTCGTTGCGTTCGGCGGCCGCCGAAAGCGTTGCAAGGCCGATGTCATACGTGCCACCGTCGCCGGCCCAGCAGATAACCAGCTTGTCTTCTTCGTTCATATCAGCGACCGCTGACAATCCGGTGCCCACCGCAGGGGCACTGGCGAATGTGCTGGCGGCTGTGGGTACGGCATAGGCACTGGTGGGGAACGCGCCCGCCGTGACGATTCCGCAGCAGGCCGGTATGACCAGGGAGATTTCTCTGTCGGATAGTGCTTGCGACAGCAGTTGGTAACCGATCGACATGCCGCAACCAGCGCAGTTGGTGTTCCCCGGGCGAATGACGTGTTCAGGTTGTGATCCGTTCAGTAATTCCAGGTTCACCGTTATACCTCCTGCCAGACCGGTGCGCCGGCCTTATCGCGCGACTTCAGATCGTCGATGATCGAATCGATGTGTTCAGGTCTGACATCGCCGCCACCCAAACCAACGATGTAGTCTTGCACGGTAGTTTGTGGGCTGTTTTGAAGTGCGCTGCTGATTTCGCGCCAGAATATGCCGCCCGAACCTGGCGAATGATTACGATCCAGGACACCCACGAACGGAGTATGACCGATGGCGTCAATCAGTTCATCATGAGGGAACGGACGGAACTGTTTCAGCTTGATCATGCCGACACGCTCACCGCGCGCTCGTCGTTGTTCGACGACTGTTTGCAGCGTGGTCGCCATGGAATTGCAGGCGATCAAAATTGTATCGGCGTCTTCCGTAAACAAGCTATGGACGGCGCTGTCCGGCCGCCGACCAAAAATACTGGCAAAGGCATCGGTGGCTTCCACCAGCACTTCCGGGACGTTCTCCATGGCGTTCTGAATTTCCCGTCGATGGTGTTCCGTTTCCCGTGGCCACGTCAGGCCTCCCACGGTTGTCGGATGATCCTGACGTAACTGGTGTGGTACGACGCAGGTCGGAAGAAACGCATCAACCTGCTCCTGGGTTGGAAGGTCAACGGGCATCATGGTGTGTGACGTAACGAAGCCATCCATAGCGACGACGACAGGGAGCATCACGCGTGGATCTTCTGCCACCCGAAAGGCCAGCAATATGGTGTCCACGAGGTCTTGGTGAGACTCCGTGTAGAATTGCAGCCATGGGGCGTCACGCAGCATCAGACTGTCACCCTGATCGACCCAGATGTTCCAGGGTGGCCCGAGTGTGCGGTTGACCGCAATCATCACGATCGGCAGTCTGTAGTAGCCGCCCGCAAATACGTTCTCCACCATGTACGCCAATCCGTTGGACGAACTGGCGGTAAACGTCCGCGCACCGCCCAGCGCTGCGCCAATGCAGACGCCCATCGCACTGTGTTCCGATTCAACAGCGACGATTCGCCCCTTCGAGAACGAGAAGCCACGAAGGAACTCAATGATCTCCGTCTGCGGTGTAATCGGATAGGCGCCGCCCGCACAGCCGCGAGCCGTACGATTGGCTTCCCCTGCCAGGGCTAGCGTGAACCCTGCCGCGTGATTTCCGGTAACCAGTTTGCGAGTCACGGGATGCTCCCATCTTTTCCTGAATCGACGTTAGAGTTCGGCCATATAAATCACACCGCGCGGGCATTGCGACGCACAGATGCCGCAGCCCTTGCAGTAATCGTAATTGAAGCGATATCCAGAATCGTCGTGAACCAGAATGCCCTCCGGGCAATAGTCCACGCATCGGTTGCATTCGTTGCATACGCCGCAACTGAAGCAGCGGCGTGCTTCGGCGGCGCCGGCATTGTGATCGCCGGTTTCTGGCAGGCCGCGATGGACTTCCGTGTTTGACCGACGACGCTCGCGGGCGGGAACAACCTCAGCTTCATGCCGAGGCGTGTGGGTGAACACATGGGTCTTGATGTCTTCCGGCCCGGCCTGCACAAATTCCTCATGAGTCAGCAAGTCCTCGCCCGAGAGCGTGCGATGAATATGAAGGGCGGCCTTTCGACCATTGCCGATCGC
>JBMYUM010000042.1:2082-15749 GCA_049605375.1 Phycisphaerae bacterium
TGCGTCGCGAAATCGCCGCCACAGAACACCGGCGCACCGGTCAGATTGGGAAGGGCACCGTCCTGGCCAATCACCGCACCTTCCGGGAGGATCGCCACATTGCGAGACTGACCCAGTGCAAAAATCACTCGTTCGCAGGTCAATTCAAACCACGCACCCTCCGCATTCTCTGCGATTGGTTGGTGTCGGCCAGTGTTATCCACTGGGCCGCGCTTCATACGCTGGCAGGTCAGCGCGGGATGGCCGGAAACGTCGAGCCGAATCGGTTGCATGAGTTCGTCAAGCTGGACACCTTCGTCGATGGCGGATTGGACTTCGTCGGCGATCGCCGGCATTTCATCGCGCGTGCGTCGATAGACAATTCGGACATGGCGAGCACCGAGGCGAAGCGCTGTACGTGCCGCATCAACGGCGGTGTTGCCACCACCGATCACGACGACGCGCTCACCGTCCAATGTGATCTGGCCATGGTGTGCCCGATCGAGGAAGTCGATTCCCTGCATGATCATGGTATTCGAGCCACCTTGATCGGGAGCAAGCATCAGTGATCGGCTTTCCTGAAGACCTGTCGCCACAAAGACGGCAGAGTAGGCATAGGTCAAGCGGATCAATGTTGCGCGATCAATCGTGGCGCTGTTCTGGAATCTCACCCCGTGCCGGCGAACAAACTCGACCTCGCGGTCAAGAATGTCACGTGGCAGTCGATACGCCGGAATGCCGTTTCGAAGAACGCCGCCGGGTGCATCGCCTGCATCAAATACCGTGACTTCATAACCGAGGCGTGCCAACTGATAGGCCGCGCTGAGTCCTGCAGGCCCTGAGCCGATCACGGCGATGTCGATTTCCCGCGGCGGAGCACACTCTCGTGGCTGCCATTGTCCATGATCGGAAACGTATCGTTCGACTTCTCGAATATTGACGGATTCGTCGAACTCGCCGCGGTTGCACGCATCCATGCATGGGGCGGGACATACGCGACCGCAGACTCCTGGAAGCGGTGATGTTTCCAGCAATGTCGCGAGTGCGGCGTCGTAATCGTGCCGACCGGCCTCCGCGAGGAACTGCTGAATGTGATTCCCGGCAGGGCAGGCGTGCTCGCATGCTGGTTCGAGTTGGCGTCGATGGGGACGCCGGGTAGCCCACGAGCCTGTTCGAATGGCGGGGTTGCTTCCCACGCGATTGTCGAACAGGCCCGCTGGAGGTGTAGTCGTTGTCTGCCTTGTGTCCGTAAGTAACGCGCCCGGCAGCTGCGCGGATCGAACACAGGCGAATGCCTGGCGAGCGGCTTGCGTATTCCCCCCTTTGAACGAAAGGGCGTCCAACGCCTGCTCTACGTCTTCGCCGGTCAAGCCGAGGAGCCCGCCAATCGCACCGAGCATGGTGGTGTTGACGATTGGAACCGTTCGCGTTCCCAGACCGAAAGAAACAGCGATCGACGTGGCATCAATGGTTGCCACTCTTCGCCCCGGGAACATCGTGGAGAAATCTTCCGGGGCGTCGGGCGTATTCAGGATGATCCACCCGTTGTCTGCCATGCCGTGCTGGAGCCGCGTTGCGAGCAGTGTTTGATCCAGGACGATCACATGATCGGGCGTCGTGACTTGATTTCGATTCGTGATCGGTTTCTCGTCGATACGCACAAAGGCCTGGAGAGGAGCGCCCGATCGTTCGGCGGCGTAAACACCGAATGCCTGTGCTTCTTGCCCCTTGAGGAAGTAGGCTTGTGCAATGAGCTTCGCAAGCGTTACACCGCCTTGACCGCCACGCCCGTTGATCGTGATTTCGATCATCACACCACTCCTTCCTGGCGACATTGATGTCACTGCCGGATGGCGGCGCGGGGTTATGAATAGATTTGTTGAAGCGTCGCCATAACGGCGAAGCATCCTGCTGCAAGTGGCATTCCAATTCTTCACACTGGCCTGCCGCATGCATGAATAGATGAGCATGTGCCCAGGCGTGAATTCCGGGCCCGCGTGTTGTGTGATTCGACACACAGTATGCGTCAAATTGCACATCCTTGCGCCGAGCCCTGTCGTCGAGTCATGCCGTTGGGCTGGCTACTACGGTGGTCCCACATGGTGGGATTCCTTTCATTGCCGGGTAACGCAATCGCTCCAACGCGTGTCCGTCACGATTGCACCGGCGGGAGGTGTGCTATGTCGCTGAAAGTCATTCATTTCGCATTCTTGATGGTGGCCATGATCGCGGCCGACCTGCTCGGCATCTGGGGTATCAGGCACTACGTACAGACCCGAGACGTCGATTCCCTGGTGCTCGGGATTCTGGCCATCACTGCCGGGCTCGCATTGATCGGATATGCCATCTGGTTCCTGCGAAAGACAGATCATTGGCACATTCAATAAAAGCAATGCGCATGACCTCGGCTCAGCATTCGAATCGCCGCCCCGGCAATCTGCCTTACCGCTTGGCTTGTATGCCGAGACGGTGTCGCATTCGATCCAAGGTCATGGAAACAAGTCTCTATAGAAGCAAGGGAGGTACATGACATGAGCAGTAAGACAGCAGATCTTGCCGGCCCTGGAATAGGGAACTACGAGGAGCTCAAGCACGAGTTGCCTCAAGACTATCATTCGCTGTTGTCTCCGCGCAGAACGCAGGAGGCTCTTTTTTTTGCCAAGGATTACATTGAAGGGCAGCTGTGCCGGGAATTGAACTTGATGCGCGTGACGGTTCCGCTGATTGTTGATGTGGAAAGCGGAGTGAATGACCTCCTTGATCGTGACGGATCGAGAACACCCGTCGAGTTCCATATCAGCAACGATCATGGAAAGCACTTTATCAATGCGCAGGTCGTGCAGGCTGCGACCAAGTGGAAGAGAGTCGCTCTCAAGCAGTTCAACCTGGATCAGGGCGAGGGTATTCTCACGGACATGCGTGCGATTCGGAAAGACTACTTCCTTGATCATGATCACAGTGCCTATGTTGACCAGTGGGACTGGGAACGCGTCATGAGCCATGATGAAAGGAACTTGGAATTTCTGACTTATGTCGTTCGCAGAATCTGGAACGTCATCAAAGGCGCGGAACGAGAACTCCACGCCGAGTTCCCGGAGCTGACTAATTGTGATTATCCGCCGCTACCCGACGAGCTCACGTTCATTCACGCGGAGGACATTCTCGAGCAGTTCCCTGATCTGCCTCGTAAGCAGCGTGAAACGGCGATTCTCCAGCAATACCCTGCCGTGTTCATCTATGGCATTGGATGGACATTGAAGGACGGCTATCCACATGAAATGCGAGCGGCCGACTATGACGATTGGGTTACGGAAACGAAGTCAAGGGATGGACGCCCCATGCACGGACTCAATGGCGACATCCTGGTATGGAATCCAGTGACACAGCGACGGCATGAACTGACCTCCATGGGGATCGGGGTTGATGCGGAAACGCTTCGCCGGCAGCTCGACATCACGGGGCAACTGGATTTCCTGAAGATGCCGTATCATCAGGCCATACTGAATGACGACCTGCCGCTGAGCATCGGTGGCGGAATCGGGCAATCCAGGACCTTCATGACGCTGCTTCGCAAAGCGCATTTGGGAGAAGTCAGCGTGACAGTCTGGCCGGAAATCCTTAAGGAGATGTGCAGGGAACGAGATATTCACGTTCTCAACTAGCGCGGTGGCGACGGGCTCTCGACTCACCGTGAGGTATCAGAGACTCTGGTTACGCCATCTCGGCGGTACTCTGGGTCGCGGGGACGCGGCGGCAGTCCCCGCGATCGGGCCGGTGTTTCCCGAAATCGCCGCAGGAACAGTCCATTCGCAAGGCTTGCGAATATTGCGTATCCTGTGATACAAACTATGCTTACGCTGGGGCGCGGGAACGTATCATGTGGTCGCCGATCAACTGGGGCCTGATGCGCGCGCATGTCTCGGTAGGGTGGCGCGGATGGCATCGCACTTCCCTTGACTGGTTGAGGAACAACGCAAGTGGCAAAGAAAGCGGAAACCGCACCCGAAGAAGCTGTAAAAGACGCACCGGAATCGCAAGAGGCTGAGGTCGAAACCGTCGATCCTGAAGCCGAAGAGCCGCCAAAGGAAGAAGGCGGTGAACAGAACGCCGCACCTAGCGGTAAGAAACCCCTCGGCGCAAAAGAAGTCATCCCCTTCGCATGGAAGCTGGTCGGCGCGACGGAAGGGCTGTACCTGACCCTGTTCAAGGCTGTCGAACGCGAAGACGTTGAAGCGCAGTATGAACGCGTCACGCGCGAGGGTTACTACAAGAATCTCAAGATCCTCCCCGCAGATGAGCAGATCAAGCAGGCCAAGCAGATCAAGGCTGTCAAAGATGCTGCGGCCAAGGCACTCGAAGTGCCCGCACCGGCGAAGAAAACCAACGCCAAGAAAGCCACAGCCAAGAAAGAAGAAACACGTATCATGGTGAAGGCCGCTAAGCCGAAGCCAGAGAAAGCGACGAAGGCCACAAAGAAGACTGCGACCAAGGCCGCCAAGAAAACCACGGCAAAGGCGACCAAGAAGACCGCGACCACCAAGAAGGCAGCAACAACGAAGAAAGCCACGACAGCCAAGGCCACCAAGAAGGCGCCGGCCAAGAAAACCACGAAGAAAACCGCGGCGACGACCAAGAAAGCGCCGGCGAAAAAGGCCGCCGCCAAGAAAGCACCGGCCAAGAAGGCGCCGGCTAAGAAGGCCGCCAAGAAAAAGGCCGCTGCTGCACCGAAGAAAAAGGCCGCAAAGAAGGCCAAAAAGGCCAAGTGATTTCGGCCAACTTGCCCCGTTGTCCCAGATTGGCTCCGGGCGGGCATGATGCGCTGCCTTCGCAGGAGATTTGCCATCCGGCCTTCACTTACGATATACTCCATCCTGTGAATTGATTCGCCCGGTAGGGCGATGGTAAGGCGTGTGGTGTGCTTGAAGCGGCACCTCACCCACATTCTGCAAGGATATGCGTCGCGAGCACGTGTGGCGGTTTCAAACCTGCCCGCCAGTGCGGATGGTGCAATATCGAGGAGTTCAACAAATGTCCAGCATGCTCCCCGGGGCTGACCAGGGGCGTGGCCGTGGCCGCGTTCAAGGCGTCAGCGCACCCGCCGGTCTTACCCAACTGCGGCTTGAAGGCGCGCCTGTGAGTTCCAAGGTCGCTGCCGACACACGATTTGATCCGACTTCCGAAAGCAGCAAATGTGACCCCCGTCCACTTCCCATGACGCACCAGGAAATGCTGGATCGCGGTTGGAACGATGTTGACGTCGTCTTCGTGACCGGGGATGCCTACATTGATCACCCCAGTTTTGCCATGGCGATTCTCGGTCGCGTCTTGGAGGCTCGAGGATTCCGCGTCGCCATTCTTGCCCAGCCCGACTGGCGATCATGCGAGCCGTGGCGAGAGTTCGGCCGGCCGAATCTCTTCTTCGGTGTCAGCGCCGGCAACATGGATTCGATGATCAATCACTACACGGCGAACCGCAAAGTGCGGAACGACGATGCCTATTCGCCTGGTGGTCGAATCGGCCTTCGTCCGGATCGAGCAACCATGCCCTATTCGCAGCGGGCGCGAGAGGCGTACAAGGGTGTTCCGGTCATCGCTGGTGGTGTCGAAGCAAGTTTGCGCCGCCTCGCACACTATGACTACTGGAGCGACACTGTCCGCCGATCCATTCTGCTGGATTCGAAGGCGGATCTTGTCGTTTATGGCATGGGAGAATCGGCGATCGTTGAGGTGGCCGAACGTCTTAAGGCGGGAGAAACCGTCAAAGACCTCCGGAACATGCGCGGCGTTGCCTATTGCCTGGGCGCGTCTGAAGACGCACCCGACGGTGACAGCGTTGTTGCACTGCCCAGCTTCGAAGACGTGAAGGAAGAAAAAAGGCAGTTCGCCGAGGCGACGCGACGCATTCATCTGGAAACCAATCCGTTCAATGCCAGGATTCTGACACAGAAGCACGATCGGCAAACGGTTGTCTGCAATCCACCGCGACTTCCTGAAACGGAAAAGGCGATGGATACCTTCTACGATATGCCTTTTACCCGACTTCCACACCCCAGTTACCGGGAGCCGATCCCAGCATTCACGGTCGTGAAAGACTCGGTGACGATTATGCGTGGCTGCTTTGGCGGCTGTACATACTGTTCGATCACTACACACCAGGGCCGCATCATTCAGTCGCGAAGCAAAGAATCGATCGTGAAGGAAGTGGGGAAGATCGGTCAGAAGGAGGAGTTCAAAGGCGTCGTCAGCGATCTGGGCGGACCGACCGCCAACATGTACCGCATGCGCTGCGGGGATGAGAAGATTGAATCGATCTGCCGCCGCCTCTCTTGCGTGCATCCAAAGATCTGTCCGCTTCTGGAAACGGATCATGGACCGTTGATCGATGTCATGCGTGAGGCCCGCGAACAAGATGGCATTAAGAAAGTCCTGATCGCCAGTGGTGTACGCATGGATCTGGCACAGCGCTCACCGGAGTACATGAAGGAACTTGTTTCGCATCACGTTGGTGGTCACCTCAAGGTCGCGCCTGAGAATACAGACAACAAGACGCTCGACCTGATGAAACGACCGACGCTCGATAACTTCGAGAACTTTGCAAACGCTTTCATGGATCAATCGGAAAAAGCCGGCAAAGAGCAGTACCTGGTGCCTTACTTCATCACCAGCCATCCGGGTAACACGTTGGATGCCATGATCGATCTGGCGGTGTTCTTGAAGCAGAACGGCTATCGCCCCGAACAGGTACAGGATTTCATCCCAGCGCCGTTCGACATTGCGGCATGCATGTACCACACCGGCCTCGACCCCATGACCATGAAAGAGGTCTACGTGGCGAAGTATCTACGCGATCGCAAACTGCAACGCGCTTTGATGCAGTTCTTCAAGCCCGACAACTACTTCACCGTCCGCAAGGCTCTGGTCAAAGCAGGTAGAACCGAACTGATTGGCGATGGTTGCGATGCCCTGATTCCGGAAACACCCCCGAAAGAGGCGATCGTGGCTCGCCGGAAACGTGCCAACGAAATGTCGCCTGATGAGGATCACTATCATTCGACGGGCCGGATGCCCGGCCGCAAAGGCGGAAAAGAGCAACGAAAGGGTGGATCAGCCGGCTATCGGCCGGGCCGACGCGGTGCGCGTCGCCGAAAGCCCTAAGTGGCAACGGCAGGGCCTTCGAATCAACCAGGTCACGAAGCGCAACGCCAATGCCATGGGTAACAAAAAAATGCCACGGTGATCACTCACCGTGGCATCTTCTTTTGTATCAATCAAATTGATCGAAGCGTAATCTAGTCGTCGTTCCGGCCATAACCTTCACGGTCGGCAATACGTTCACGACGTTCCTGGATATCCGGATCTTCAATTCGGAAGCCGTAGTCCCAGAGCGAGTCGCGGAACGAGACGAGCTTCTCGATGACCTTTTCCTGGTGTTCTTCGAGCTTCTGCAATTCGCGCTGCATCTGGCCGCCACCACGGTTGCGTGCATTGCCTCGAGCGCCGCCACGGCCACCACGACCTCCGCGGCCGCCACCACCGCCGCCGCCTTGCATCTCACGACGCTTGGCTTCGATGCGGTCAATTTCGGCAAAGGAGGCACGCTCGGCCAAACGCCAGACACGGATCATCTCGTCTTCAGCCAGCTCGCCGAGGAAGACCGCTGCGACCTGCAGGGACGGCTCCAGCTTGCGGGCTTCGTTCACCGCATTGAAGTAGTCGCCCTGATTCTCATACTTGAGCTTACGAGCATCCTTCAGGCGAATGCGTGTATTACGCAGCGTTTCCCACGCCATGTCCCGGCCCGCTGCCAGAAGAGCCTTCTGGTCCGAAAGCGGCTGCCCGTCATACTTGTACTCCGATGACTGATGACGCTTCAGCAAGTCTGCACACGCCTTGGCGTAGACAGCAACCGTGTCAATTTGAGATCGCTTGGCCTTGGCGAAGGCTCGGTCGGCCTTGCGGTATTCACCAAGACGCAGGTTGGCAACACCGTTCAGAAGACGGATGTGATCCTGCTGCTTGCTGGAACGCGAACGGAAGTCTTTCTTGTCACTGATCCACTTGCCGGTGATTTCAGCAACTTCCTTAACTTCGCCCTTCTCTTCCAGCTGTGTCAGCAGCTTGGCAACATTCTTGTTCGCATTGGCCAGAATGCCTTCGAGGTGCAGCCCTTCCGCTTCATCAGAACCGAACCAGAGCCGCTCGATCACGGCCTTCTGGACCTGCTC
This sequence comes from Phycisphaerae bacterium, assembly GCA_049605375.1. Taxonomy (GTDB): domain Bacteria; phylum Planctomycetota; class Phycisphaerae; order UBA1845; family UBA1845; genus JADFOB01. The sequence goes on from JBMYUM010000042.1 coordinate 10,287, forward strand.
CAGGCTGAACTCGATCGGCGTACCCGTGGAAGCGATAACAGCTTCAAGCGTGTCGTCGCTGAATTCGCCCGTCAGACGCTCGCCACTCTTGAGCGTCAGCACCTGCTCGTCGAACTCGTTCGTCTCGATGCGCTCGATGTCCGTCAGGGCGAGCTGCTTCGTCTGCTTGCCCTCAAACGTGACTTTGCCTTCAACGTCTTTCAGCTGGAGATACGTCAGGTCAGAGTCGAGGACGATCACTTCGCCGCGGAGTGGTTCGATGTTCTCCGACTTCTTGAACGCAACGGTCTTGACCTCATCGAAAGACATCTCGGTCTCTTCGCCACCGCGTGGGGTGAAGGTGAATGAGGAATCAAGCTCATCTGAGCCGATGCGGTTGCCACCTTCGATGAACAGGTGGGAACCCTCATCGTTGCTGATGACATAGGCGATCTTGTCGATCGGAAGTTCCATTTCTCCAAGGGCGCAGTTCCAGGTGATGGTGTCAGTGCTGGTATTTCCATAGACACGGTCGCCGTCCTCGTAGTAGAGAACGATACTGTCATCCTTACGATCAAATTCCGGAATGTTTACCAGCCCCTTCTTGTCCGTCAGCACCGACATGAACGGCGTAACGTCGGAACCATCGGGGAACTTGTCGAGGATGAAAGCGTTGCGAACCATCTGTGCCGTCAGACGCGCGGGCACCAACGCCGCGTAGTTCGCGCCGGCCCCGGCATCGCGGAAGTCCGGTTTGGTCATCAGCGTGTTGGTACCAACAAGAAAGCCGTCAAGATCAACCGACGGGCCACCACTGTTGCCCGGACGAACGTTGACATCCGTGTAGATCATGCGAATACGATTGCCCGGTGTGTACGGAATACCGTCTGCAATGACGGCACCCTTGGTGATCGTAACTTCCGGATGCTTACCCTTTTGCGTGGCCTGCCGATCACCACCCGGGAAACCCATCGCGAAAATGCGAAGGCGCTCGTGCAGGCGATTCTCCGGCAAGAGGCGAAGGTAATGCGGGGTCTCCAGCTTCTGGCCGTCTTCATCGTAGGCTTGCAGCAAAGCCTGGTCGGCAGCCTCAATCTGGTAGACCATCTTCGCTTCGTATGTCTTCTCGTCCTCGGTGCCCGAGTTCACCACCACTTCGAAAGTCAATTTGCCTTGCGTGTAGTGAAACTGCTGCTTTTCCTGCTCCAGCTTTCCGTGCGTCGGATCGATCACGTGGTTGTTGGTCATCAACAGGCCGGTGCTGTTCAGGAAAAAGCCCGAACCGGAACCGAGCTTGGTATCACCCTTCGACTGGCGAGAAACAGACATGAACACCAGGACAGTCGCCTGCTTTACGCGTTCCTCAATCTGAGGATCCATATCGAGGGCGCGGGCTTCGCCCACAAAGCCCAACATGGACGAGGCCGAAACAGCCAACAGCAACGCCCCGGAAAGCCCGCGACGGACAGCGCGCGGTGCAAGGACACCTTTCGTCGCCGTACGACTTACGCCTTCTTCCATTCCAAACGATGAATTCATGTTTCTCGCTTCCTTTGCTTATCTCGTTTCCAAAGCCCGAAGAACTGACCCCAGGATGGTACGGTAGGCCCATGAACAATTCAGGTACGTGGCCCGTTGAGACACAACCTTCACAATACTTACCGTCGTCCAGGCGAAAATCTCACTTTCGAATTCGGAATTCACGGGTTTTGACGTACCAAATCTCAGCCGGCGCCGTTTATCGTCCGATAACTATAGGCTCCTTGCGGTCCGGGTGATGTTTTTCGCGGTCTCTTGCAGGGATTTGTCGTCAAAATCCAGCTGGAAGGACAGCGGCATATCATCGACATAAAGTATGAAGAGCCGGGAAATGCGGTAGATGACACCCCTGGAAGTGCAGATCGATGGATACGACACGGCAATCCCTCCTTGGGGCGTTGCTCTCCAACCGAAGAGATGAGAACGCGTGGCGCGAATTCGATCGCGTCTACCGCGACATCATACGGCGGTATGCCGTCGCCAGGGGATTGTCCGCCAACGATGTTGAGGATGCCGTCCAGGAATGCATGCTCGCTGTGACGCGATACCTCAAGAGCTATGAAAGCCGAAAGGGGCGGTTCCGCGCCTGGTTACGAACCATCGTCAATCGAAAAGTTCATGATCTGGTTGCTGGCCGAAAAGGGCAGGCCATGCCACTCGACGCCGAAATCGACAAGCAGCTCCAGGAAAGCGAGATGGGCAGTTCTCATGACTCCCTTTTCGACCGTATCTTTGAAGACGGCCACCTCGACCTTGCCCTCAACATTCTGCGGACACAGACCAATCAGAAACGGTACGCCGCGTTCAACCTCTACTGCCTGGAAAACCGAAAAGCCGCTGACGTCGAAGCGCTGCTGAACATCAGCCGCGATGACCTCTACAAAATAAAGTTTGCCCTGACGCGTCGTCTTGGCACAATCCTCGAGGAACTACTCGACGAACCCTCGATGCCCGCACGATGACCACGACGCCATCCGATGCCTGCTTTCCCCGTGACGAGCTGGAACAGTTCCAGGCCGGCGCCACGTCTGAATCTCGCACGCGAAAAATAGCAAAACACGTGCGGCAATGCGGGCACTGTCGCGCCGAAGTGCAGCGGATGCTCGATGAAAACGAATCACTTCTGACGAGAATCCGAAACCGAAGGGACGAAAACGGTGAACCGAACGTCCAACTCACCGAATTCCTGAACCAGCTTGATCCCCAGGGCGACCTCGATTCCGACGAGAGCCGTGCGCGCGAAACACCAGGCGAAGCCACGGATACAGGACGACCGCCGCGAACGCCAACGCACCAGGCAGGTGCCGCGCAAGATGTGCCTGCAGGTACGCGCTATCGCCCGATCAAGAGCCTCGGCAGAGGGGGAATGGGCCGCGTGATGCTTGCCCGCGACGAGCTGCTCGAACGCGACGTCGCCATCAAGCGGATCGATGAGCGTCTATCGTCAGATCTCCTGCTGCGCGAGGCCAGAGCAGCCGCCCGGTTACAACATCCGCACATCGTGCAGGTCTACGATGTCGTGAGCGACGATGGCATCGACTACATCATCATGGAATACCTGGCCGGAGGAGATCTCCAGGATCTCATCCGCCGACAAGCCAAACTGCCGATCGTGCGTGTTGTGCGCATCGGCATCGATCTCTGCAACGCCCTCGACTACGCGCAGGCCAACGGAATCACGCACCGGGATATCAAACCAAGCAACGTCCTGGTCGGGCAGAATGCAACGGTCAAACTCGCCGATTTCGGTGTTGCGCTGAACCTCGCACACAATCCAGATCCGGTTGATGTAGCCGGGACGAAGCACTACATGGCACCAGAGATCCTGGAACGAAGAGTCGCGGCGGATGAGACCGCCGACGTCTATTCACTCGGCGTGACGCTCTACGAGCTTGCCACACACGTGCTTCCGCCAGAGACGGTAGCGGACAGTGATTCATCGTCGACCAGAATCAATGAGCTGCCGGATGACGTGATTCGTGTCCTGAAAAAAGCCTATGCCGCAAACAGAGATGAGCGGTATCCGTCATTCAGAACCCTTCGTGACGCATTGACGGCACTTGAATCAACGTTGCTTCGCGATACCAGCGTAATGCACTGTCGTGTTTGTGGTCAGGAACTTCAAGCATCTGATCGATGCAACGCATGCCACACGCCGATCATCTTGCTGACAATGAACTGTCACGCCTGTGATACGACGGTCAGCCTCGACTTTGATGCCTGTCCAAAGTGCGGCGTTGATCTGACAGCGTCCGCTGTGCAAGGCCGTCATATTCTCGATGCGGTTCGCCAGGCGGATCAGTCGGACTGGAGGCAGGCCCGTGATGCATTGAACGCCATGAAGGCGTCGATCGACCTTCCGGCGGAAGCGTTGAGCGTCCTGACCGGCCTCGACGAACGCGCACAGAAAATCGATGCATGGGAATCCCAGGCTCTTGCCAGCCAGGCCGCAGGCCATCCGCACGAGGCAATTGAATGGTGGGAACGGATCTTGGCCGCTGATCAGCGGCATCCCACAGCGGGAACGCGGGTCGCCACCCTGGAAGCCGAGCTTGCTAATCGGCGTCACGATGCCCTACGCGATGAGATCGCATCCCGTCTCGATAATGACGATATCGAAGGCGCAGAAGACTATCTGAAAGCCCTGACAGATGCGGGGGGGAGTTCGGAACAGAATCAGCAACTGCGCAAGCAGATCGAGGAACACAAACAGGGACTGGTTCGTGCTCTGCAACAGGAAGGCCTGGATCATTTCAAGGCCGAGGACTTCTATGCCGCCCTCGTGACACTCGACCGCGCACAATCACTTGCCGACGACGGCGCCACCCGCCGGTCAATCCGGAACGCGATCCGGATCGTTGAACAGCGAGAGAAACTGCAGCGCCTGGCGTCGAGCCTTGACCGGAACGACACGGCCGGCGCGTCCAAGCTGATAGCTCAAGTCAGCCCCGAACATTTGTCTGGCGATGCCATCGATATGTTCCAGAAATCGCGCCAGAGATTGGAACGTATCAACACCAAGCGACGCTTGCGCAAGCTGGCAATCGGTGGAGCCGTCTTGCTTGTGATGGTCGCGACACTGGCCTTCATTTTGCCAGGCACGGTTGAACGTGTCTCGCGCTGGAACGTTGGCATGGAAGGCGCTCGTCGTACGACACTGCAAGAAGCCATTGCGGCAAAACTCGATGAGGCCCTACGTTCGTCCGATCCCGCCAAGCGTGCCATAAGGGCGGCACGCACATTGCGCCTGATCGATGTGGCGAACGGTCGATCCAGCGATTGGTATACTGCGTTCCTTCAAACGAGTCTTGGCCACGGCCAGTCTTCACAACTTCGCAACGCAAGCGATGAAATCATCCCGGCCGCCGGTATCTACGTCGACGCAGACGCGCGACAGGAGATCGTCCGGCTAGTGGATTCGATTGAATGGCATGAGTCCTCGCTGGAAGAAGTGCAGGAACTGGGGCGATGCAGCCGGATGGTCTGCGAAGGTCCGACAGATTGGTTGGCATCCATGATCGATCTTGGCGAACGTGACGCCGCGCCGGATGGTTCGGTCGACGCCGGCAAGCAACCACTCGGAAGCCTTCGTGCGAGACAACAGCTTGATGAACTTCTGCAATGGGTGAAAGCCTATGAGAAGAACGATACTCAGATCAATCACGAGAACTGCCATGAACATGAGCGGCGAATCCTCTTTCTGGAGCATAGCTCACCGTTCCTTGATCGAAAGGAAGCAGGACGACTCAGTCATGACATCTCAGTCCACCAGGAAGACGAGCACCGACAGGTGATCAACAAAATGAACCTGCAGCTTGCTCAGTTTGAGATGGAGGGTTCGCCCGCAGAGTCCCTTTTGCAGGAATGGCATGATAGGACCGAAGAGATTTTGAGCTGTCCCGCTCACGAGAGACTTGATGACACAAATCTGGTCAGAGAGCAATT
>JBMYUM010000043.1:0-15743 GCA_049605375.1 Phycisphaerae bacterium
CGCGTCAATACTCCCTCTTCGAGTTGCCGCTGCGACAACCCGGAAGGAACATAACAGACCGATACGCCGGTCTGCCATCTCCTTCGATGCGGTTCGCCTTCCCTGGGTTTCAATCCCCCGATAAAATACAAACCAGCGACACAAAATTCCGTCGCACGAAAACGCAAACCATTCGCCCCCTTCGTGGGAGCCGCTACCCCTAATGGGGCCTGCCGACGACGATCTTTCCGGCTTTCCAGCTTTCCTGCGTTGCCTTTCCTACGTTGACGCGTCGAACGTCTCCGCTAGAAGCAGCAACCGGTCTTCGTCGCCAGACGAACGGTTACGCGAATACTGATAAAACGCCCCTGAAGGCGTCAAAATGCCCAACGAGAGTTGATTCGCCTCTATTTCGGACGACATGGCCTGACCAAATGTTCCCGTGAGTCTGCAACAAGTATCAAATACGAATCAGACGCGCACGGAATTCGCCGCCAGATAATCATCTGACGCGATTCACAGTCAAACCAAACAACATTCGACAGACAACCAATGCAGCCATCTCGCGGCGGCTGCATGTCTGGGGAGACAGTGCTAATTGGGCGGGGGAGCCAACTTCCTTAAATTATACAAGGAGCGACGGTTACAAACAACCCAATACTCTACACCGCGCCATTTTCGGCCCTCAGAGGGTCAAGAATGCGGATTGGGACGTTGTTTTGAACCCCATTAGAGCGATCGGACACTCGTTTGGCAGTCGGTTTGAGAGGCCCAAACAGGAACGATCGGGAGAAATGCAAACCGCGTATGCGCCCCAAATTGAGACGTCTCTCCGCGCGTGATGGGGCGTTGCTGCGGTGCTACTCGTACCGCAGGGCATCGATGGGATCGAGTTTCGCGGCCGATACGGCCGGATACATGCCGAAGAAGATGCCAATGAGGACGGACAGGCCAAAACTGATCAGAATGGACCATGTTTTGACGATAGTCTCCCATTCGGCGAGATAGGTAATCATGTAGGCACCGAACACGCCCAGGGCCGTCCCCAGCACCCCGCCGGTAGTCGACAACACCACCGTTTCCGTCAGAAACTGAACGACGATGTGCCGTTGCCGCGCGCCGAGGGCACGACGGATACCGATCTCCCGTGTCCTTTCGGTGACGGTAGCGAGCATGATGTTCATGATGCCGATCCCGCCCACCAGTAGCGAAATGCCGGCAATGAACCCCAGCGTGTACTGGTTGTTGCGCTTTTTGCGTTTCGCCAGTTCCAGTCGTTCCAGTGGGACAAGAATCTCGTAATCGAGATCTTCGTGACCGTGGGCGAAGACGCGTTTGGTCATTTCGGAAACGGCGAGCACGTTGTCCTCATTGTCGACATTGACGTACATACCGGAGAGCTGCACTTTTCGCATTTCGCGGGAGCCCGCCGAACGCCGCATGGTGATTTCACCGAATTGGGCCAAGGCCGTCGTGAACGGAACGAAAATCTCCCGGTTGAGATTTCGCTCTGCTACGCCGCGTTCTGGTGCACCGGCGACGGTCACTTTCTCCAGGATGCCAATAATCGTAAAGGGAACGGCGTTCGGATGGCGCTCTACAAGTATCGTCTCGCCGAGCGGGTCTTTGAACTTAAAGAGTTCGTCGCGGACATCGGCGCCGATCACGCAGACGTTTTTTCCGTTTTGGAGATCTGGTTCTCCGAAAACGCGCCCGCGGGCGATCTTCACGTTCACCACGCTGAAGAACGCGGGCGTGGTGCCTGCCGTCTGGAAGTCAGCTTTGTATTCACCCTGTCTTGCCCGGTAGCCGACCGTCTTCAGCGGAACAAGGTGTTCGATATGGGGAACGGTCGACGCAAGCCGGTCGATGTCATCGTTGGTGATGCCGTATTCGACCAGATTCGTGTTGCCCTGCCCGGAGTTCTGCGAACTCTGCGGCTTCACGGAATTGACGATGATGTTGCGGGTACCGAGCAACTCGATAATCCGCATTTCATCTTCGGACGCCGCTTCCGTGATGGAAAGCATGCAGATCACCGCAGCGACACCAAAGATGATGCCGAGCGAAGTCAGCAACGACCGCAACTTGTGCAGCCTCAAGTTGTTGAGACCAAGCATGATGGTCTCAATGCTGAATACCTTCATCGATCGCTTTCAGCTGTTTTCGCGGCTCTTCTGGCAATCGGCCATGAATCCGCGTCAGTCACCAAACTTGATGCCCTGAGCCAGCGGCAACGCGTGTGAATAGTTGATCGTGTTGGTCTGTCGGCGCATGTACGCCTTCCAGGAGTCTGAACCTGACTCGCGACCACCTCCGGTTTCTTTCTCGCCACCGAACGCCCCGCCGATTTCGGCCCCACTGGTTCCGATGTTGACGTTGGCAATGCCACAATCGCTTCCGGCTGCGGAGAGGAACCGCTCTGCTTCCAGCAAGTTCCGGGTGAAAATGGCTGAGCTCAGTCCCTGCGGCACACCGTTGTGGAGAGCGACGGCCTCATCCATATCCTTGTACGTGATGATATAGAGAATGGGGGCGAAGGTCTCATCCTGTACAATTTGATACTCATTATTTGCGGTGGCGATACAAGGTGTGACATAGCAGCCACCCGGGTAACCGGCACCGTCCAGCCTCTCGCCGCCGTACAGGACTTCACCGCCCTGCTGCTTAAGACTATCGATGGCGGCCATCATCGTGTCGACAGCCGAGTGATCGATCAACGGGCCCATGAGTGTGCCCTCGTTGAGCGGATTGCCGATTTGTACCTGACCGTAGGCGGCGACCAGCTTCTGAACCAGCTCATCACGCATTGACTCGTGTACAATAATGCGGCGGGTCGACGTGCATCGCTGCCCCGCGGTTCCGACAGCACCAAAGAGAATCGCCGGAACGGCCAGCTTCATATCGGCTTCCGGTGTCACCACGATGGCATTGTTTCCGCCCAGCTCCAGGATGGTACGGCCCAGTCGCTTGCCTACGACTTCGCCGACTCGATATCCCATGCGACAGCTTCCCGTCGCTGAAACGAGAGGAATGCGCTTGTCGTTAATGAGCGTGTCGCCGATGGTTCGGCCAGGCCCGATGACTAGCGAGAACAGTGCCGGATCGACACCGGTGTCTTTACAGACCTTTTCGGCGATTCGCGTGCAAGCAACGGCGGTCATCGGGGTTTGCGACGACGGCTTCCAGAGCACGGAATCACCGCAAACGCTCGCGATCGCGGCGTTCCAGGACCACACGGCAACGGGGAAGTTGAACGCACTGATGACACCCACCACTCCCAGCGGGTGCCACTGCTCGTACATACGGTGTTCCGGGCGTTCGGAATGCATGGTCAGGCCATAGAGCTGGCGTGAGAGTCCGACGGAGAAATCGCAAATGTCGATCATCTCCTGCACTTCACCGAGCCCCTCGGCGTAGATTTTTCCCATTTCCAGAGTTACGAGGGCCCCCAGGTCTTCTTTGTGGTCGCGGAGGGCTTCGCCGAGGAGACGAATGGTCTCGCCGCGTTTGGGTGCGGGCGTCGTCCGCCAATCAAGGAATGCGAGGTGAGCGCGTTCGACGATTTTGTCGTATTGCTCGGGTGTAACCTGCTTGACGCTTCCAATCACCTGACCGTCGATGGGCGACTTGGACTCAAGGATATCGCCACCACCGAGCCACTCGCCACAGAATCCACCGGGGTGCCCGTCTTGAATATCGAATTTTGCCAGTAGATCATGCATTGCCGTTGCTCCGCTGCGGGTAGTCGTCTGGTCAGGTCTTTTTTTTCGATAGCTCACCATGACGGTCCGGATCATCGCCCGCACCGCCGCTGATGGGCAGGATAGGTGCTTACCCATGTTCGTCAAGCAACCCAGAGGCTACCACACATCCCGGTTGGTGGGTCACCGTGAACCGCTTCGCCACGGTGGCCGAGGCACGCTAGAATAGGGGCGAATGGAAGCGAAAACCCTGGAACAATTGCGCGCACAGATCGCAGAATTTCCCAAGTCGCCGGGCGTCTACCTCATGAAGGATGACGAAGGACGGGTGCTGTATATCGGGAAGGCCAAGGATCTCCGCGCGCGGGTCTCGTCCTATTTCCAGCCTGGAGCCGACCTGCTCAATTCCCGCGGGCCTGACATCTGCCGCATGGTGGAATCGGTGCGTGACATCGACGTGCTCGAATGCGACACCGAAGTCGACGCCCTTCTCAAGGAGAACCGGCTGATCAAGGACATCCAGCCGCCTCACAACGTGATGTTGAAGGACGACAAGTCCTTTCCCTACATTGAAATCACCACCGGCGATGATTTTCCGGGTGTATTCGTGACCCGTACGCCGCGATTGAAGGGAAGCAAACTTTACGGGCCGTTCACTTCGGCATCCGGGGTTCGTGACGCGGTCAACGCGTTACAGAAGGTCTTCAAATACCGAACATGCGAATTGGACATTCGCGAGGACGATCAGTCGCGGCGGTACTTCCGTCCGTGTCTGCTTCATGCCATCAATCAGTGCACGGCCCCGTGTGCGGATCTGATCTCCAAGGAAGACTACAAGCAGGACATCGACCGGCTCAAGAAGTTTCTCAGCAGCAAGCGAAGTGTCGTTCAGCGCCAAATCCAGAAAGAGATGCAGGAGGCAGCGGCCGAGCTCCGTTTTGAAGAGGCGGCCAAGCTTCGCGACCGGCTCAAGGCGATACAGTCACTGTCACTATCTGGTGACGTGACGGAAGACGTGCAGCCGGAGGTCTTCTATGTCGATCCTCGGGCCGGCCTGGAGAAGCTGGCGACGATTCTGAATCTTGACGCACCGCCGCGCTGCATGGAGTGCATGGACATTGCGCATCTGCAGGGATCGGAGACGGTCGGTTCGATTGTCTGTTTCATCGATGGTCGACCGTTCAAGCCGGGGTACAAACGTTTTCGCATCAAGACGGTGGAGGGTATTGATGACTACGCTGCGATTCGCGAAGTGGTCAGTCGACGATACCGTCACGCTGCCGCAGGCGAGGAGCTCTATCCTGACGTCATCTTGATTGATGGCGGCCTTGGCCAACTTCATGCCGGCATGGAGGCGTTTTCGGATATGGACATTCGTCCGCCGATGGTCGTGTCCTTGGCCAAGCGGGAGGAAGAGATTTTCACGCAGGCAAAGTCAGCGCCGATCCGCTTGCCGCGCAATAACAACGCCCTGCGGTTGCTTCAGCAGATGCGCGACGAGGCGCACCGATTTGCTCAGCACTACCATCACACCTTGCGCAAGAAGGCGACGTTCGACCAGGACGTGAAGGAAGGCCGCCGCCCGCCGCGAAAGCCGAAGTAGGGGTCACCTGTCCTAACAGCCCGTTGCAAAAGTCATTTGGTCCTGTAGCGGTGCTTTCGCCCTCACGGTTCGTTCGCAAAACTCCAGCGAATCTCCTGATTCGCTTACGCTCTGCTGCCTCCCTTAGGAACGAATTCCCTCGCTCCCGGACGCAAAGCACTTCTTCAACGCGCTGCTAAGCCCGTGATTCTCTACTTCGCTTGTCTTCGCGTGCGCCTTTTGAGGATTGGCTGGACAGTATCAGGGTTGCGACTGCACGTTGACGGACTCTACTTCGGGCGAAGCGCTTGCAACTTGGTGGAATTGGTGATTGCGCCGCGGTTAGTGGCCCCGGTTAGTGATGGTGTCACGGAATTGCGGCTCGATCCCGGCTCAGGTTGTCGCGTTTAGGCCGGTCAGGACGGAGCCTCTATTGTTGTGCACTTGTTGTGCTCGTGCCGTGCTTTTGCCGTGCTTTTGCTCGAGGAGAGGGGGTTTTGGACCAAACGAATTGTATCCTCTCTTCTTGTGGATCCCTCGATGGCCGTACGATCTCAAGATTTGTCGCGGGCGACGCCCCATCCGCCGCCGAACCCACCGACCAGAGCGATGATAGCCGTGATGACTTTATCGTTGTCCCGAAACAGCCAGACAACGAAGACGAGGGCCAAGACAACAAATACCGCGACACCCATATGGAGAAACTGGAGTCTTCGCAAAGCGCTCAACTCCAACTCATCAAGCTTGTGATTATTCTCGACAAGCCGCATGAATATTTCAGGCGTTAGTTTTTCGACAGGAATGCGAATCCCGCCGATCACAATCTCGCGCGTCGAATCATCCAGCGAGACGTCAGATCGTTGATGCTCTTCATCGACACTCATGATTCACTTCCGTGCTTACGACAATCGGCTCGAAAAAACTCTGGATTTCGCTTCAGCGCCTTCTCAATCTGCTCCTCCAGCAGTTTTCCCAGCAAGCGTGCCACAGCTTCCTTATCGTGTATGACTTTCATGCAGTCACGCGTAAACGTCGCGGAAGTCGGTGTACCACCTACCGCCAAGTGTATTTTCATTCTCTGTTCGGGGGTGGGTTGCCCCAAGAAGGGAATTGAGAACAGGCCAATCTTAGGTTTGGGAAGTTTAAACAAGTTCAGCATCGATGTACTCCTCACATTCGGTCACTCGTGAAACCTGAAAATCGAATCAAGGCGCTTTTGCAATCATGGCCAATGGTACGTTCAATTATCTCATTTTCGCGACCGCACAACAACAGAAATCCGCCACCGGAATGAAGCCACAACCGCGCGGGCCTGTGTTTAGACCATGACTTAGTTCGGGTTCGGCACGTCGTATTGCCCTCGGGTAGCAACCATGCGACGACATCCTGATCCTGTTATCCACGTACCTTCATTCTGACAATCTCATATCTGATCATCACATATCTAATCACCGCAAGAGCGGCGAGATTCTCAGATGAGCAAAGCAAGAAACGACACGCCGGGGAAGCATCAACGGATCGGACATCGATGCCCCCCGGCGTGCGCGGGCGTCGAGGCCGTTGCGGCCTCGACGAGGAAGCGAATGGCTGCAAGCCGGAGATGGAACCAAATCTCGGGGTCAAGGGATCGGGTATCCAGTCCGTTCACAACGCATCCTCCCCCTCTTGGTGGAAGCGTTTCGTCGTCATGTATTCATGAAAGCGATGCGGTCGAAGAGTTGCATGTCGTTCCTGGGCAACATTTTCCGCCCAGTGAGCAAACGCAACGTCGCATCACACTTCAATCACTTATCTTACACTGTTCATTCGCTGTTTACTTGCTATTCATCTGCTGTTCATTCACTGTGAAAATGCTGTACACGTAATGTGAAAACTCTGAACAACAGCGACCCTGATATGACCCCGAAATGATGCCGACGAAGGAACGGACGACGCATTGCTCTGTCGTTCGCTGCCCCCTTCGACATGTCAGAGTATGCCGCAAGTGAACCTGTCATCACAAGGGAGAAAACGGGGAGAAACCGGGGATCATTGGGGGATTGTTGCATCAATCACGACTCGTGCGTTGAATCACCACAAGAACGCATGTTCAACGATTGCCATGATCATGACACTCATCGAGTTGATACCGTTGCTTCACACAATAATCCGTACGAGCGTAGAGCAGGCATCCGGGCCGCGATATCGTTGATTGCTACTTCGTCTCATACCGCATCTAGGCGAGATGCCGACCATCCGCGTGGCCATGACATGCATAACAGCTTGCCAAGCAAGAGTGTCCGATTTCGAACAAGGCATTGCCGGTTGCACAACGTTCTGTGAATCCTGACAATTATGTGTGTGTCTGCCCCCACGTCTGGCTAAGTAGAGCGGTCGTTGCATCGAGCACTATTCTCATCATGATCACCATCCCCGCGGCATTGGATCTCACTTTTATCTTGACTGCAGTACAACGCATGGCGTATGCTCGCGCTTGCTAGCGCGTCACATGGCGTCATTTTCCTGGGTCGTTGAAACTTGGTTATGTGCACGATCTCGACGGTCGCCAGCCCGGCCGATCGTGGATTCGTTTATTCGGGAAACCACATATTCCCAACATGATCCGGTTCTGACTACAAGAATTCAGACTGTCCGAAGCACGCGCTTGCATGGAGGGAGGAAATCAGACTTTCATCTCTTGCTCTGGCCCTGTGTTCAATGAGTCTTTGATCCATGGGCCTTGCCTGGCATGTTGCGTCGGCATGTCGGTCTTCGACTCGGCGAGTTTCGCGCGGTCCAATCGTCCCAGTCGGTGCCTGCCCTATCTTCGGGCTCAAGACCACATTTCTTGTTGGAGGTCGTACATGACGAACGAAGGCGAATTCCCTTTGAGATTACAGGGAACGCTGAACCAGTCGATGGTTCAGTCGATTCGAGAGAGTGTCGGACTTTCGCCCGAGGTCATTGAATTGCCTAACGGCAGTAGTGTGGTCTTTTCAGAAGACTGCCAGCACGTGCTGTGGCCTGATCCTGAGCAAGAAGACGCCGTCGTGCCATTTGTTTTTAATTCGACGCAAGCCAGAGCCGTCGCAGCTATGCGCGACAATTCGCGTGAGAATGTGCTGCTTGGTGAACGTCGCCTGCTTGAGATCATGGGCGTGTCGACCGGTCCAGACGCTCGTTTTTCAAAGTACTTTCGTCAGAGCGGGCAACTCCATCCGGCGTTTCATCGCATGATACGGTCAGCCGGGCGCGGCCAGTCGCGCGTGTGGGGTCTCTATCCCCCCATCGGCGGCCGGTCTTGGCAAGAAATCACTCACGGCCTCAGTTCCAGCTAAGCGACCAACTGGATGCGTAAGATTGCGGGTCCATCACAACATTCCCCAGGCCGGCGCAGTGTTTCGTCGGACTCATGCCGGAGAAAACGTGATGTTGCAACAACTTGTAGAGAAAGCAACACCATTCACGATTGACGCATTGGTCGGCCACGGATCTCAGGGGTTTGTGTGCCGTGCCACGGACGCCAACGGTCGCATTGTAGCACTGAAAATTATTCGAGCCGGCGCTCTGGCTGATGAACGTACGCAGCGGCGATTTCTGACGGAAGTATCGAATCACGCGGCATTGCGACATCCCCATATCGTTCGTGTTCTTGAGAGCGGTCAGTCCGAAGGGGTTTCCTGGTTCACCATGGACTACATTGAAGGCACCCCGCTCAGCGAGAGTCAGTGCCGCCTGATGACACTCTCGATGTTCAAGTCCATCTGCAGGGCGCTTGCCTATGCCCATGACGCGGGCGTTATCCATCGGGACGTCAAGCCTTCCAACATTATCGTTGATCAGCAAGGTGAGCCTCACCTTGTCGACTTCGGTCTTTCTCGCAGACTGGATACGGCCGATCCACTGACATCAGTTGGACACAGCGTCGGCACGGTTGCCTATGCCGATCCCGAGTGCATCCTTGGTCGGCTGGCCACGGAACGATCTGACGTGTACGGCCTCGGCATGATCCTCTATGAATGGGCTACGAACGGCACATACGCGTATGCTCTGGACCGCAGCAATCCACAGTTGCGGCGATTCATTCCCTACAATCGTATCGTGCCACCACGTGTCCGCGCGCCTGAGATTTCTGTTGAATTGGAGACCATCATCCAAAAGTGTTTGCATCCTTCCCCGGGGAAGCGGTACAGTTCAGTGAAAGCCCTGCTTGCCGACGTGGAGGCGTACGAGTCCGGTCAACCGATCGTCGCCACGTCCAGCGGCCTGGGTTTTTCAAGTCGCCTTTGGATGCGTCGGAACAAAAGGATGGTGGTAGCAATGTCAGCTTTGGTAGTAGTTTCGCTTGTCTCTGGGTACATTTGGTCCATCCCCCAACAATTTGCATTGCTGAGTGGAATCGAACAGCGGGCAAACGCACAGTCTTCGACTAACCCGATTTTGGAATCCGAGTCAAGCAACCTGGCATCCCTGCATTCTGCAGAGCTCGATCGCTGGAATCGGATGACTGACGGCAATGCGAAACGGCTTAAACTTCCTCGAATGGACTCAAATTGGCTTGATCAATTTGACGGTACTTTAGATCAGCTAGTCAATACGATCCAGAATAACCACTTTTACATGCGTATCGATCGAACGGAAGAATTTGTCCTATCAGAAAAGCCAATTGGCCACGAATCAGCGCGTGTGCTAGCACTCGATTTACTTAGCCGCGCCGAGCAATCAAGGGAACAGCAGGACTTCAATGGGATGGTTGCCGATCTAGATGCCGTTCGAAATCTCGCATTAGATATAGGAGCTGGTGCTCACCTAACTCACAAGTCGCACTCTATCTTCTTGAGAAACCAAATATACTCGAGTCTAGTCCAGTGGTTCCCGAACGCGAGTTACCCCAATGCAGTAAAACGCTGGATGAAGAATGACCCACCCGTGGTCGGATATACCAATGCACTTGCATATCTTAGATATGGTCTTGTCCAGTTTTTTGAGCGAACATTCGTCGAAGGAACTGACGGCACGAATTATATCGACGTTGCTAAGGTGAGGGAATTGTTGAGTGACTCAGTGATAATTGATTCGCCAATCGATGATGTTTCGGAACGAGACTTCGTAACTCTCATCTTCTCGATCTTCGAAGAATACACTGCGTGGGATGATGTAGACTCAATGGAAGAGATTAAGCGTAAGCTGGCAAGGAGACATTCGAACTGGGAACGGAACCCAGCTTGGTCAATCCTGTCAAAAGTGGTTCCTAATGTCGCTAGTGGTATGCCATATCTAATCGAAACGCGGAAATTGAAACGGCAAATCGAAGAGAGTCTGGACTAACCTCTAGTCATCTCTGACGGGCTCGATTCCACACGGACATGGAACCATCGATGTGCCTTCAGGGCACTTGTTCGCAGCAGACTGGCAAGCCTGAGTAATGGTCTTGCAGCAAACATGCCGACGCCTGGTTGGTGCTGGCGCGAGATTTAGAGTTGGTTCTTTCGTAAACTCGCGGATCTCGAATTCAACCCCGCATCCTGCCGCTAGCCAAATCAGCAGCGCAATTGCAGCCAATTTGCTGGACCGAACCTTCATCATCAGGGCTTTGCTACCTTGCATACGGACGAATCGCTTACGGTTTCACACCTGCGTTCCATGCAATCCAACGATCGATGCAACTCTATGCAAACTATACTTCACAAGCGTGCCACTCCCGTCAAATTCCCGGAAAACTCCCGCTTTTTTTCCTTGCGATCATCTGAGTATCGAGAGAAGTCGCCCCATGTTGACGCGATTGTTCGATAGCAGCCACACTACGTTGAATTCTTCGGGGCGACCTACAGCCTGCCGGCAACCCGATGGCACGGACACATCCAGCTTGAACGTACACCCGTGAAATGGCGGTCGACCGCGTGCAGGCAGGTACCCAACGTCGGCTTACTGGGTCTGCAGCACGTTTGATTTGCGATTGCGGCCTTTGGCGTTGCGCGGCTTCCGCTTACGCCCACCAAGTGCGAGGGTGTCCGCGCGCGTTCCGCACTCGGGGCAGCGTTTACCCCGTGTGGCCCGCAGGTCGTACCCGCACTCCACACACATGCCTCCCCACTCCCGCCGCAGCCGAAGGATCGGCCCTGTGGCCAGCAGCAGCAGACCTCCGCAAAGCGCGAACATGGTCGTGGCCCACAACGGGAACGTCAGCAGAGTGATGCGATTGGGGCCCTGAAGAAACGTCGAGAAACCCAACGTCCCCTTCGGCATGATGCCCGGGGTCTTCAGGCTGCTGGAGAAGCTGCTGTCCAGCACACACTTGGTCGGCATGTCGAGCAGACGCATGTGGCAGACACCGTTACCGAACACCACCCGCAGGCTCTTATAGGGGGTGACATCCATACGTCGGAAGTGCGGGTCACTATGACTCCCCCACCAGAGCGCACCGCTGATGGGCGTCGCCAGCAGCAGCATGATGCCGAATGCGGTTTTGACAATCACAGCTTTCCCCTCATTCCAATGCAGGGCGACCAATTCGGTGCCAAGGACCTCGGCGAGCCGGCTCCCATCGAATTGGGTCTCAACGTACAGAGCCCGAACCTGGCGGGCACAGGCCTCAACAGCTTAGACATGATTTGATCCAACGCGTCACGACCTCTCACGAGTGTAGTGACCAGTGTAGCAAATGGGGTGTTCAAATCCCATCCGATGTTCGTTTTTCGGGTCTTCAGGGCCCTTTGCGGGGCTCCACTTCGTCCATATCGACATGTATTCGCACAATTCCGCGGATTT
The DNA here is from genome assembly GCA_049605375.1 of Phycisphaerae bacterium. Taxonomy (GTDB): domain Bacteria; phylum Planctomycetota; class Phycisphaerae; order UBA1845; family UBA1845; genus JADFOB01. Next base: position 12,013 of record JBMYUM010000043.1, read on the forward strand.
CCGTAGCCGATGCCGCCGGATCGAACTGATTGTGGCAAACTCCGCTCGTTGACACGTTTCGGCGGGACTCCTACCTTTCCTCAAACGGATTTCTGCCCGCGTTCAGGATGCAACCATGGAAAATCTGCTTCACACGCCGCTTTACGACGCTCATACCGGTTTTGGGGCTCGTATGGTCGATTTCGCGGGATGGGCGATGCCCATCAGCTACACCGGCATCAACCAGGAACACGAACACACCCGCACCGCTTGCAGCATGTTCGACGTCTCCCACATGGGTCGGCTTCGCATGGCAGGTGCCGGTGCAGGCCCGCTGCTGGAACGACTCTGCACACGCAATCTTTCCAAGGCGGAAGTGGGCCGTTGCTACTACTCCCACATGTGCAAGGAAGATGGCGGCATACTCGACGATCTGATCGTCTCAAAATTCGAAGATGACTGGGGTGTCATCTGTAACGCATCCAACCGCGACAAAATTGTCTCGTGGATTACGTCGCACATGAAGGGTGAAGACGTCACCCTCACCGATGAAACGTCCGACACGGCCATGATCGCCCTGCAGGGACCGCAAGCGATCGCGCAGGCCGAGGAAATCGCCAAGCTGGATTTCTCGTCGCTGAAACGATATCGCTGCATGGAACAGAATCACCTCGGCGCGCGGATCGTGGTGTATCGAAGCGGCTACACCGGTGAAGACGGGCTCGAAATCGTCGCTCCCGGTGGTGCAGCACGCCTGTTTATCAACTTGCTGATCGGTACCACAGACGCCCCCCACCCGGTGATCAAACCGGCCGGTCTCGGCGCCCGCGATACGCTTCGCCTGGAAGCGGGTATGCCGCTGTACGGTCACGAACTGACGGAAGCTTGGGATTCATTGACAGCCGGTCAATCTTGGTGCGTTGACCTGAGCAAAGACTTCATCGGCGCCGATGCCATGCGTAACTTGCAAGAACAGGGACTGAAGCAACACCTGGTCGGCCTGCAAGTCGAGGGGCGTCGCATTGCGCGTCAGGGGCACGACGTGATGGCCGGCGATAGCAAGGTCGGAACGGTTACCAGTGGCACGCTGAGCCCGACGCTCGGTAAGAGTATCGCCATGGCCCTGGTCGACACGGGTCATCACGAGATCGGTTCGAGCGTTGAAATCGATTTGGGCAGAAGCCGCCTCACCGCTGAAGTGGTAAAGTTGCCGTTCTACAAGCGTTCTTGAAGTACCGAACGCGAACGAGGATGATGCGTGCCGGTGATGGAGTTACCGGCAGCAGGAGATGATCGTCATGAGCAATCCAACGGATCTGAAATACGCCAAGACTCACGAGTGGTTCCGTATCGACGGCGATATGGTCACGATCGGCATCACGCAGCACGCAGCCGACGAGCTGACCGATATTACGTTCGTCGAGCTGCCCGCGGTGGGAACGAAGTTCACGGCCGGCGGCAGCTTTGGTGAAGTGGAATCGGTGAAGGCGACTTCGGAGATTTTCACCGCCGTTGAAGGTGAGGTCGTCGAAGTGAATGGCGAGCTGGCGGACCACCCGGAATACATCAACGACGATCCGTTCGGAAACGGCTGGCTTATCCGCATCAAGGTCAGCAACTCAGCTGGTCTGGAAGGCCTGATGGACGCCGCCGGCTACGATGCCGCCATCGCCTGATCGCACTTAACCCCATACTCCACATATATTTATCGACAAACGAGCCCCAATACAGGGGCTCTCACCCCCGACCACCAAACCACCTATAACTCCCAAGCCACCCATGCCAACGTGCCGATAAACACGTGCGTCTTGGAATCAGGGCGCCCCGAATCGGACAGCAATACGTTTCTTCTCCCTTCACCTGCATGGTGTGGGGAACCTCCGAGTTTGGCATGGTTGCGAATCTGGCCCACAACCTGATCGGTCGCATACACGAGAAGCTCGTCGGACGCCGTACGTTTTCGTGCCTGTCCGAGCTTGAGCGGTCGCAGTGGTCGTCACCGCAAGACGTTCGAGCTGCGCAGCGGAACAAGCTTCGCGCTCTCCTTCTTCATGCGTATGAGAACGTTGCTTTCTATCGTGATCGCTTGAAGCAGATCGGCGCGAACCCCTGGATTGATGATCCGCGGGCGATCCTTGAACGCATGCCGTTTCTTCAACGGGATGACATTCGATTGAATCGACAGTCCCTGGTTTGGCAAAACTGTCCGGGCGGTTTGCATCCTTACAATACCGGCGGGTCGACGGGCGAACCCATCATGTTCTTCTTTGACCGTCGCCGGCAAGCTTATGACCAGGCCGCCCGAATCCGCTCGCATCGCTGGTTTGGCGTTGACCTGGGTGATCGAGAGGTCTTCCTTTGGGGTTCTCCGATTGAAACGGGTGGGCATCGCGGCTTCAAGAAATGGCGCGATTGGCTTTTGAATCAGTTCATCCTAGATGCCTTCCGGATGTCACCGGATCGCATCCGTCGGTATTGGGAACTCCTGGGCCGGCTTCGTCCTTCATGTCTCTTTGGTTATCCAAGCAGTCTCGCCCTGTTGGCCGAATCACGACCTGCGACGTTTGGCAGCTGGCAACCGCGCGCGATATTTGTCACCGGTGAAGTCTGCTACCCGCATCATCGTAAACTTTTGGAAGAGGTGTTCGATGCGCCGGTCGCTGACGGCTACGGCAGTCGTGAGGCCGGGTTCATTGCGCATCAGTGCCCGGAAGGCGGGATGCATATCACCGCCGAGAATGTCATTGTAGAGATCATGGGGCCCAAGGGCCCGAGCGAACCGGGCACGTCCGGCGAGATCGTCATTACGCACCTGGACGCCTATGCCATGCCGTTTATTCGGTACCGAACGGGCGACCATGGCAGACTTCGAGAGGGTCGATGCGCGTGCGGTCGCGGTCTTCCGTTGATGGAGGTGATCGAGGGCCGGTCGACTGATTTTCTTCAGTTACCTGACGGCACCATCAAGCATGCACTCTCCGTCATCTACCCGATTCGAAGCACAAAGGGTGTACGTCGTTTTCGTGTGATTCAGCAGGCGGACGGGTCCGTGGATGTGAACTACGAGGCATCAGGCGAAGAAGGAACCACGGCATCGACCACAACGATCGAATTGGAGAAACAAGTGCGTCACGTTCTCGAAGAACAGGTGCCGGTACGCGCCGAGCCTGTCAAGGAGATTCCTCCATCGGGTTCGGGCAAATTCCGGTATGTCATCTCCCACGCCACTCCGAATCGGCGTCACGACTCTACCTGTTCTCCGTCTTGAGGTAATACATGTTACGGGCCGCATCATCACGACGAACCGACGTACTCTGCGACAGTCTCCCAGCCGGTCAGGCGCATGAAACCAAGGGGAACAAGCAGGTCGAAGCCTGGGATGCTTACGTCAGGGCTCATCCAGATGCAACAATCTTTCACACACAAGGCTGGCGGCGCGCCGTCGCCAACACGTTTGGACACGCACCGATCTACCTTTCTGCGCAGCGGACGGGGCATGACACTCATTCAGAGAACGGTGTCTCCATCAGCGGCGTACTTCCGCTTTTTCAAGTAAACTCGATGCTTCTTGGGCGATTGCTGGTCAGTGTCCCCTATGGTGTGGGCGGCGGCGCACTCACCGATTCGGAAGAAACAGCAGGCATGCTCTTCGACGCGGCGTGTCGGGCAGCGGAAGAGCGCCGCTGCCGTGGTATCGACTTGCGTAGTGAAGAAGCAGCCTTTGCGGAAGTCAGCCTGAACACCGGATACGC
>JBMYUM010000044.1:0-15658 GCA_049605375.1 Phycisphaerae bacterium
TCGTGACGAGGAGCTTGCCTTGCTTGTGGTAGCCTTTCGAGCCACTGCCGATCATCCATTGAGCATGGGGACAAATAGCGATAAACCCTTATTTGACAAGGGGAAGCGATATAAGCCGCGGGAGTATAGAAAACGAAGTTTTGGTTGTCAAGCAGCAGCGCAGACGCTACTCCGGCTTTGCGACCACCTCGACCAAAGTGGCCTTGTGTACCAGCCCCGGAAGCTGAAAAACCAGCCGTCCATCACGATCCTCGCCGACCGTTTCACGCAGTTGATGATCAACGTAAACCCAGGCATTGCCGGGGCTAAGACCCTCGATCTCAAAAACCGGCGCGGCCAACGCCTGCTCTTCTCCATGAATGATAAACCGACAGGCACCGCCATCCGGCGTCAACCGATAGGCACCCGTACCGGGATCGAAACCCTCGGCAGATCGACCGCGCCCGGACGTCGCAACAGCCCCGTTGAGCAATTCGAGTGCTGGCGGTTCGGCGTAAGCCTTGCTCAAAAGCGACGGACCGAATCGGGTCGCAGAATCCAGAGCGCTCAAGGCGAGCAGGCCGTTCCATGACGCGACACCGTCGATGGGATCGTTGGTGGAAATGGCGAACATCAGCTCACGCGTGCCATCTTCGCGTCGGTGCAAAGTTCGCGTGTACCGGGCTGTCCTGTCCAGCGTGAACAACATCGCGTAGTTGCTCGGCTCGCTTGTTACCAGGGCATAGGTCGGCGGGTCACTGGCGTCCGTACGTGTTTCGGTCTGAATTCCATCCTCAGCGGTTGCAGCGATACCAAGCGTCAGCCCCATGCGGGATGCGGTCCAACTCGGCGTCTGAGACGAACATTCGACAGACAGATAGATTTGCCCGGTGGGATAAACGGCGTAACGCCACTTCTGAAAGGGCTGGTCGGCCACATCGGCACCGGGCTCGGTCACGTGAATCCAGTCTGATTCAAGGATCACGCGGACAGGCGTCATTTCCGTAATGCGAGGATGGACGCGCAACGTGCCACGCTTCCACGACTCCTCATACTCCTCATCGCCTTCCAGGACGATCGGCATGGGCGTCAGCGTCGTGCCTTGCGCCAGGTTACGCGTACGATACGGATCCTCAGCCAGGTTGTACCAACCGATGATCTGACCGTGGGCAAAGACAATCTCGAATTGCCCCCCCGATCCGACATGCCATCGCCGCCCACGACGCTCAACAAACAACGAAGAACCATCGGGATCACCCATGATTGACTGACGATTCGTCGCCAGCACAAGGTCATCAACCGTCAGCGTCACTGGACCAGACGTCGCGCCGCGAACCGAAAGCCGAAACTCGCGAACGTCACCCAACGGTATGTGATCGGCCACATCCGCCAGGTCCAGTCGCGTCAGGTTCCATCCCTTTTCCAACGCAACCGTGGACTCGACCGTATCGTAGCCTTTCTCTCCACCGACCTTGATCGTGACATCCATTAAGAGCGACTCGCGTGGTGCCAGGACACTCATGACCAGAAGGTCATACGATCGCCAATCACGCTTCAGGGACCAATCACTTGCATTCGCATTGCTGAAAACCAGGATGTCGTCCGGATCGCCCGCGGTGAACTGCAGCGCCGTCGCGCCCGTCAGCTCCCGGCCCGCGTTGGATACGCGCTCGATACGCGCTCGGCCGGAACCGTTCACGAGACCCACCAGTTCCATCTGCTCCGGTTTTTCAAAATCAGCAACGATCATGAAGCGGCCGGATCGAAGGTCGGAATAGGCCCGCATCAGGCGATCCACCGCGCTACCGGGATCAGACGCAGCATTCGTACGATTCGCTCCACCTGACGGCCCCACACACCCCGAACTGGCCAACCACACACAAGCCACGACGGAGAAGAGCGCCACGATGTTTGCCCGCCGATGGCTACAATGATGTGATCGTGGGTTCTGCGAATCAGACATAGAAACCTCCCTGTTTCAGCTCGTGGAGCGACCAACCGGGAACGATGACATCCGATGCACCGGCTTGCAAGAGAACTTCCTCCTCCTTGGAAGTTGATTCGCCAGCATAGGCGTTGGCAACCTGTACGCAACACCACCCATTCAACCCAAACAACCAATTCATCCCACAGGCACAATGGAGAGCAACCAGTCGACACAATGGGACAAATAGAACTGTTGGCGGATAGCATTGCAATTTTGGCTGTGTCTTTGGGCAATCCCATGTCGATACATCCGGGAAAGCGGGTCGGCAAACGGAACCGGAACCGTTTTGCACGTAAACCCATGCATGCCGACGATTTGCGATGCGCTACGACAGGGAGGCTTCGCCATGTCACAAAACAGAAATGGACTGTCAGGAAAATCACGGCGCGTACATCACAAACGGCGAGCCGATCGGCTCTACGACCTTCACCTCATAGATGAATATCTTGAAGGTGATGAGCAAGAAAACCGGTACATACCGATTCGCCATAGCGGCAGCTTCCACCCCACCATGGCCAAGCTGTCCGAATCAAGGCTGGAATCCGATGAGGAAGTCCAACTTGAGCTGCCCTTGAAATTGCACACCGACGACGAAATGGCGGCGACGCCACTCTTACCGACCGAACTGGTCGACGTCGTTTCGGACGAACACGAATCGGAATTCATCGACGAGACGTCGGACGAAGCGACGACCGCTGTCGAAGACGTCAATAGCGATGAGAGCGATGAGTACGTCGAAGAGGTCTATGTCGTCGAAGAAGAGATGATCGAAGACGATGTTGAAGGTCTGGTTGTCGAAGACGACGATATGGAGGAAGGCGACGACGAGGTGATCGACGAAGTCGAAGACGCCTGGGCGGAAGAATCGCTTGATGAAAACTGGGCGGAAGAGCGTGCCGCTATCGCTGAGGTGCCCGTCCAGCAGACGGTGGAAGAAGACCTTCCCATGCCGCTCCAAAACAACCGTTATGAGATGTTCGAATTCCGTTCCCGCAAAGCAGCCGGAAGCTTCTCTCTGCGGCGGTTTCTGGTGGGATGTGCGGCCGGCGGCCTGACCGCGGTCGTTCTACTGGCCCTGATCGACGCAGTACTGTAACACGTTGGCATGACGCCTGATGCGGCTGGGAATGCCACCCAGCCGCCTTGTCATTCGCCTATCCGCCGCATCACTTACAGGGCCTTCAACCGCTGCTCTTTGTCATACGTTTGCAACGCCTCGACAAGGTCAGCCATTTCTCCCTGCATCACCTTATCAAGACTATAGATCGTCAGGTTAATGCGGTGATCTGTCAGCCTGTTCTGTGGGAAGTTATAGGTTCGAATGCGCTGTGACCGGTCACCGCTTCCAATCATACTCTTCCGCTCACTGTCGCGCGCGGCCGACTTCTGCTGCTGGTAGTGGTCATAGACGCGGGTCATCATCACGCGTCGCCCTTTGGCCCGGTTTTTGTGCTGGCTCTTTTCGTCACGCATGGAAACGGTGATCCCCGTCTCCTTGTGCACAAGCCGAATCGCTGACGAAACCTTGTTCACGTTCTGACCGCCGGGACCACCCGCTCGCGACACGAACTCTTCGACGTCGGTCTCCCAGTTGATGTCGATATTGACCTCTTCCGGTTCCGGAAGCACCGCCACCGTGGCCGCCGACGTATGCACACGCCCCTGGGTTTCGGTTTCCGGCACGCGCTGCACCCGGTGCCCACCACCTTCATAACCGAACACCCGGAACACTTCCGGCCCCTTGATGGCAGCCGTCACTTCCTTCATGCCGCCAAGCTCGGAACCACTCATTTCGAGCGCCTCAAAATGCATACCCTGCGCTTCCGCGTACCGACGGTACATCTCATACAAGTCGCGCACAAAGAGAGCCGCTTCGTCACCACCGGTACCCGCGCGGATTTCAAGAATGACGGAGTTGATCGCGGCATCTTCGTCGGTCACGATGGCCGACTTGAGGATCTCAATGACGCCGTTGCGGCGTTCGGTCAGCTCTTCGGCTTCCGCCTCCGCCAGCTCTTTCATCTCCGGATCCTGCTCCGGATCTTCAACGAGTGCGGTCGCCCCGTCCAGCTGTTCCTGAATCTGTTCCAATTCCCGATAGGGTTCCACAATTCGTCGCAGACGACCCAATTCCAGATCCATCGGTCGTCTCTTGTTGGCGTTCCCGGCGATATCCGGATCCATCAGCTGCTCCGTCAGCATGACCGATCGATCTGCCAATTCCTTTACTTTTGCCAACAGCCGTTCTTCTACCTCGTTCGACACGTGTCTGCCTCACTCTCGTCTTCCAAAGATCATCCATGCCACGTCGCAAAAAGACCAACCAACGCTCAACCCACGAAAAAACCACGCGATCCTCTGGTGAAAGAGCATATCGCGTGGTTCTTCAAATTTTGAGTTTTGCGTATCTAGCGGCGCTTCGAGCGATCTTTCTTCGAGGTCTTCTTGAAGTAGTCGCCACCAAACTTCTTCTGGAAACGGTCGACACGCCCCATCAAGTCGACAGTACGGTCATCGCCGCCCGTGTAGAACGGATGGCAAGCCGAGCAAACTTCGATCTTGAGCTCTGGCTTGGTACTGAATGTCTGCCAGGATTCGCCGCAACCACAACGAACCATGCATTCCTGATAATCTGGGTGAATGTCTTTCTTCATGTCTCAATCAACCTGCACTTTCTGCCATCAACGCTCCGAGCCGGTCCACACGTTTCGATGGTATTCGTCGTGACCGAATGGAAATATCACGGGCGACCGCCCCATCGTACGGTTCGCCCTTTCCACGCGCGAGCCCAGTAGTATATGAAGTAATCCCAGTCGTTCAAGCCCAGCGCAAAAACAAGCCGAGCATGGAAATCACAGGCGGCGGCCACCCTCCCGAAACGTCTTTCCCAGCTACTGAGGACAGGTATCCGCCGTTGGCCTGGCGGTTCCCATCGCTGGCTCGTACGGACCGCCGCCGGCCAGCAAATCGTGCAGCCGCAGCAAATCCTCGGGACCACATGCGCCATCGCGATTCAAATCGCAGCTGTAGGCCCCAAAGGGGCAGTTTCCAGCATCGGAAAGGCAGTCTATGAGTGCCTGAAGGTCCGTTCCGTCAGCGAATGCATCACCATTGACGTTGCCAGGATGAGCAGTCATCACACTGTTCGACCCGGAGATGGCGTAGGTAAGACGCGTCGCAGCCCCGCTTTCGATCGGCCGACTGAGAACCACGCTGAACGCCTGCCCCTCTTCGGGCTGAACCGGAGCGAGCGGATTGGCTTCCAAGGGAGCATCCGCATCGGCCTGACAGACTTCCCAACAGCAACCCTGACCGACACCCGAAGGACCAGAGACCAGAACATCGCGTATGCCCTGCGGCACGTCAGGTTGATCGGGTGCGAACGGCTGCCCTGCATCGACCACATCCTGCGGCGGATCAATCCAGTTAATCCCGCCGAATGGACAAAGCGAGTTACAGAGACGACTGGTCGCGTCGGCACAGAACCCATCCCATTCCACCTGACAGCACCATGAATCTTCGCGACAAACCGTATCACAGCAGGATTCGAGTGCGCACCCGGTTTCCAGACTGCGATCACCACAGCAATCGCCGGTTCCGCTCATACAGGAAAAGAAGGGACAGCTGTCCGCGACCTCGTCGCAGAATGAAAACGGATTCCAGATGCCCCCCGCTTTCTCGCAGTCGGCCGAGCTCAGATCCTGGCAGGCATTCTCCGGAAGACAGCAGGCGGCGGTGCCGCAAGGTGGATCAAACGCTGCATCATCGCACGTTGCGCCCTCGATCCAGCGTCCATTCTCACAGGCAAATACCGGTGTGACTTCACACAACGGACCATCCGGAGACGCGGGGATGTCGCAACAGGCGCCCGTCGGCGGCGAACCCGCACAGAAAATCGATACGTTGAACGCGGCGTACGGCGTGCCGTTGAAGAAAAACAATCCGCAGGAATCCGGATTCCCCGGCTGATCAAAAATGGCAAAAATGTCTTCGCTGAAACCGAGCAGCGACTCTCCCGTTGCCACCGGCCCCGTACTGGATCGATCCGGCGTTACCGCCATCCAAACAGTGCTCGTGGGAAGCGTAATCGGTGGATCGAAACTAGCCGCCGCAAACTCGAGGGTACCGTTTCCAAGTCCTTCAAACGTAAACGTGCTGCCTTCGATCACCGAATTCGGCGCACAATCCGACCACAGACCAATTTCAGCCGAGTAGGGTCCGGCGTTTCCTACAAGACCAACCTGCATGCCAATCAGCTCACAGGAATCGACCGCCAGGGTCAGGTCATCCAGCACGGTCACGGAGGCCCCTTGCGCCGCAGACTGACCGCTACCGGTGTTCAGATAGGCGAAGAACTGCTCTGAAACATCGCCGCCGCAGAAGACTTCGGTTTGAAATCCAGCGTAGAGAGGCGTAATTTTGGCATCACACGGAATCGTGGGGAAGTGATAGAGGTCTTCGGTAAATCCGATCTCGGCCATCGTGCCGACAATCCAGCCTGCACCGGCACGTGAGAATCGAACGCCAACCCAAAGGCTCGGGCTGGTAAAGATGGGTGACTGGCTGAGGTCAACCTCAATCAGGTGCTGACCGTCATCGTCGAATGTCATCTCGCCTTCTGTTCCGGGAATCGGCTGCCCCCCTTCGCCCGGGCAGGAATCATAAAGGGCAAACTCAACCGTGAAGGGGTTATCACCGGTTCCATCGCCCCCGCCGCTGACGCCCAGTCGATATCCGGTGACATCGCACCCTCCGGCGGCCTGCAAAATCAGGTCATCTCCGATCAGGCGATCGGCACCCGGCGGAAGCAGAAACGTACCTGTGGTATTGGCATAGACCCGGATCCCTTCGAGTTCACCGCCGTTGGTCAGCGGGGAAACTTCACCAGCACCGGGCTGGTAACGGTGGATGGTCGTCACTGCGGATTTCGGAAGCGGAACGAGCCGGCTGGCGGCTATGTCGCGCGACTCCGATTCGGCGCCTGATACGACGCCAACCGTCAAGCCAATGACCGTTGCCGTGACCACCCCGATGATCGCGCGATGTCCAATCCTGACATGATTATGATGCATGGTGCAAAGCATGGTGTACGCCCACAAGAATGCTGGTTTCCCCTTTCAGCCTGTCGCTTGTTCCATCCGAGGGATGGTAGAACCGGAGCGTACATCCTACGACCCGACCAAGCCGGATCGACGTCATACCTTGCTTTTGATTCTTGCGAGCAACAACCCCATCTCTGCCGTGCTGGCATCGGTCAGAGCCATTTCAAAATACCGAACCCCAACCACAGGGTCAAGATAGGGGGTTTTTGCGGCAACCGGCTGCGTTGGGCAACGCGTGGTCCGGCGGACGTTATCGGTCGCAACATCGGACGACGCGTCGAGGATGGTCAGCGGTAAAAAAAGAAATACCGGACAACCTTTCGGCTGCCCGGTATTTCTCGGAGGGGAAAGAAGCTTGAGAGAGAGCTTTTTAAGTGAAAGTCATCATGACCTTCACCTGTATATACGCATTAAACACCGAAACTTGACGCACTATTCTCAAAATTTCCTAGAAAAACGGTTGCAAGACCGGCGAAAGATGATCTATGTCACAGCCGTGTTTCAGCAAAATGCGTTTGCAGCCCCCAAACGCGGATCCGCCTCATTGCTTTGCCGACAAAACCTGACACAAGTTTCGCACGCCTTTCGGCACAAAACTGAGCGACGACCGTCGGAACGTTGAATTCCTCGTTTGCCGGCGAAGGATTGTGTCACATTTCGTCGGAAGAACCTGATCGACTGCCACCCGCGAATCCGCGTTTGGAATCTGCCTTGAGGAAAGCCACCAGGTTTTGAACACACGTCGACGTTTGATTGGCAGCCAGTTCTTCCACAGCAGCAGCGAAGTTCGTCGACTCACGAAACAGCAAACGGAAGGCCTCTTTCAGCGCCGAGATCTCTTCTCTCGGGATGCCCGCGCGGCGCAGTCCGATGGCGTTGATGCCGACGACGCGCCCCATGCGATCGACGAGCGCATAGGGAACAATGTCACGACCAACGCCGGCATGCCCCTGCAACATGGCCCGTTCGCCGATGCGACAGAACTGGTGAATCACGATATTGCCGGACAGGTTGGCGTGGCTCCCGACGGTTACGTGCCCCGCGAGCAACGCGTTGTTGACCACAATAACGTGATCTCCGATCTGGCAATTGTGACCAACATGCGCACCGGCCATCAGGTAGCAGTCATCACCGATAACGGTCGCCGATTCCGGTGACGTTCCACGATGAATCTGGACATATTCGCGAATGACGTTGCGTGCCCCGACACGCGTATAGGTCCGTTCATTGGTGAACTTAAGGTCTTGTGGCTCATGCCCGACGATGGCAAACGGATGCAACACACATTCGGGACCGATCGTGGTATGCCCTGTCACAAACACTCCCTGCATCAGGCGGCAACCCGCTTCGATTGTCGCATGCTCGTCGATGACGCAGTACGGACCAATCTCGACACCTTCTGAGATATTGGCACCGGCATGAATGATAGCGGTCGGATGAACGGACAAGATTTGAGCTCCTCAAGTGGACAAAAAAGAATGGGCGAGTCGAGCTCGCCCAAGGAATGCATCAGTTGTGTGCCGGGCGATCGGCTGGCTACTCGTCGTTCGGCACGAGGACCCAGTGGCTCCCATCCGGAGCGTAATCCAGCAATTCGCCATCTGAGAAGTAGAGTGAAAGTTCGGTCGCCGCGGACTCGGGTGCGTCGCTACCGTGAACCAGGTTATACGACTTGCTTGCTCCGAAATCGCCACGGATGGTTCCCGGATCAGCTTCAAAACCGAAGGTCTTGCCCATCAGCGTTCGGGCGATCTGGATGCAACGATCGCCTTGCAGTGCGAGGACGACAACCGGTCCGCTTGTGATGTAGTCAATCAGACCGGGGTAGAATGGTTTACCCTTGTGTGGTGCATAGTGCTGTTCAGCCAGGTCGCGGGAAATCTGCATCAGCTTCATTCCGGCGAGGATCAGCCCCTTGTCTTCGAACCGCTGAAGGATGCGACCGACCAGGCGTCGCTGGATGGCATCCGGCTTCAAGATAATTAACGTACGTTCCATGAGTTCGCTCTCCGTCTGATAGATCAATCGCCGAATTACACGGCTGGTGTTTCCCCTCATCATCCGCGGACGATGCCGGTTCGTGGCGTGGGCGGCGGTGGCCGCGTGTCCGCGCGGTGGTGTTATACCGGGGTGTGTTCGGGAGCGAAAGTCACGGGAGGTTCAGAACATGACCGTGCGGCAACAAAAAAAGCACGAACCACCTGAGTGGCCCGTGCTGCTTCGTGGTTTCACGATCAGCCCCCCAAACCAAGTGGGGAGCACCAAGCGCTACTGACGCTGGCGACGGTTCGGCGTATCGGCCTTTTCCGCGGATGCCAGCGACGGGAATCGGTCACCGAGCAGGATGACCTTGGTCACCAGCTTGGCGGCGTCGAGCTGCGGATCTGCCTCCGGACGTGTGTTCTCATCCGGCTGCTTGAGCGGAGGAAGTTTGTCTTCTTCCTTCTCATCCGCGTTGGCTACTTTTTCGTAACCGGCTTTTGCGTCATCGCTTCCGGCTTTCGTTTCATCCTTAGCGGCCACGGCATCTTCTTTCTCTGCGTCGCCGTTGCCATCGCCAGGTTTACTATCGCCAGCCTTGTCTTCGTCGTTCTTTTTCTCACCCTCTTCGTCGTCTGACTCAGACTGGGGGCGTTCCGGGCCCAGTCGATCGCTTTCGCGACGCAGACGATAGAGGTTTCGCTTTTCCTTGTTCACCAGGCGAACCGGGATATCGGGTTCGACGCCCCACCGTTCCGAGGTCGGATCGCGATGCAGCGACACGCCGCTCGGCAGGTAATAGTGGGCCGTGGTGATCTTGAGCTTGGCGTTCGAGCTGCCAAGACTCATCAGGTTCTGCACACTGAATTTGCCGAAGGTTCGTGCACCGACAACAAGACCGCGATCGTTATCGCGAATGGCACCCGCCACGATTTCCGACGCGCTGGCACTGTTCTCGTCGGTGAGCACGGTGACCGGAATGTCGGCGTACGCGCCATCGCCCGGTGCATAGAAGTTCTGGTTTTCCGAACGATGACGGCCTTTGGTCGAGACGACGGTGTCGCCGGCCTTCAGGAACAGCGTTGAAATTCGCCACGCGGAGTCGAGCAGGCCGCCCGGGTTACCGCGCAAGTCGAGGATCAGTGCTTTGAGCCCTTCCGCTTCGAGACGACTGAGGACGTTCTCAAGATCTTCGGCCGAGTTTTTCTGGAAGTTTGTCAGCCGCACGTAACCGATGCCGTGGTCTTTTTCGAGCCAGTGATCCCAACGGTTGGGGTTCTGCTGGTCTCGTTTGACCCCTTTGACGGAAGCGATCTTGATACGGTCGCGCTTGAGCGGGAACTCAATCTGATCTTCACCGCGTCGGACCGTGAGATTCACGATCGAACCGCGTTCGCCCGTGATGGTCTTCACCACCTTGTTCAGCGTGTAACCATTGAGCGGCTTACCGTCGACCAGCTCGATCACGTCACCCGCTTGCACGCCGGCGTAATAGGCGGGCGAGTCTTCGAGTGGCGTGACCACTTCAATTTCGTCTGTCACGCGGTTCTTGACGATCGAGATACCGACACCAACAAACTCACCGGCGGTCTGCTTTTCAAATTCATCCGCATCGCTGGGCCAGATGATGGTCGTGTAATCATCGAGTGGTTCGAAGGCACCGCGCATCATCTCGCTGACGAGAAGTTGCTCGGGCAGCTTTACCGTCTGCGGGTTGATCTTATGAATAACCCGCCGGAAGTGCTCGATGCACTTTCGTCGATCGATGTTCGGTGAGTTCCGGACCTGCTCCAGTTTGGTTTCGACGCGATTGATGAATTCGGTACGGTTGAATTCATCACTCAGGCCTTTGAACTCTTCCTGGGCGGACTTTGACTGGGCGAGGATGACAAGCTGCTCAAGACCGATTTCGCACATCGACTTGAAGTCTGCCGGTTTCACGTAGTGGAGGCCGACGTCTTCCAGGGCCGCCCGTGCGTCTTCCCAGCGAACGCGTTCGATGCGTTCCATCCAGTTGTTGTCGTCTTCGAAGAGAACGTTCAGGCGGTAATGCGTCTGCGCCTCACGCTGCAGCTTCTTGTATCGTGGCTCACGTTCGAAGAGCGAGCCCAAGTCGCTGTAGAGACGCCAGGCTGCGAGCCAGTCGTTTTCCTTTCGGAGTGCTTCGGCCTTTTCGAGCGAGAGTTCCGTCAGTTCCAGCAGCCACGATGAACGGAGAAAAGCCTCACGGTCGGGTGCCACGTCGTAGCAACCGATGGCCCATTCGAGAGCGAGTGCGAATTCTTCCCGTTCCATACGCTCTTTGGAGTATTTCTCGTACTTCTCGAAATCGGCCCGGTCCATTTCGAGTCGCTCGGCCTTCTGATCTTTATAGCCTTTGAGCCAATCGAGAACACGTCCTGAAATGGTACCGTCTTCGGCGATCTCGCTGAGCGAGTCGGCTGCTTCGTCAAAGAGACCACGCTCTACCAGGTCGATCGCACTGTTCCAAATTCGATCCCTTTCCGGGGACGAAAGCTGCTTGCTTGCGCCGGACGCTGCCGCAAGAGGGGCAAACATCAGGCAAACCGCGGCGAGACCCGCGGGCGACAGTCGAATCGCTTGGTTGAACGTGCGTCGATACATGACGACTCCTTACCTAAACAGGAGAGCAACCTCCGTCATCACGGCGACTGCCCGTAAACTATGTGGCCACCATCAAAGATGACCTCTGGTTTCGCGCTTGCCAGGTTCTTTCGACCACGTCTGTCAAACTGGCGAACCGCATGTGGCCTGTACTCGGCCCTCTACGTAATACCGCGACCTTTCCGATGGGTTCCGTAGGAATACGTCATCTTTCGGACATTCGGCCAGTCGTACTACGATTTTCCTGCCGGGCTTCCCCAGTCGACGAAGGTTTGACCAGTCGACGAAGATTTGCCCAGACTTCGGAGATTTGCCAGGACGTCCGATAGCGCCTCGGACTTCCCTTACCTGCTACTTAGCAGTAAGAAAAGTATACGGTTCGCTTTTGGCGAGGTCCACATAATGCCGCCCCGTGGTGACGTATCCTGACAACTTGGGAACTTACTCGAACGTCGACAAATTCCGGCTCTCTTGTTAGTGCTTGCAACCTTCGACAATCAGGAGGGGGATTTTCGGAACCATCGCCCCGGGTGGGTCCGATCGACATTTGGCGAAATGCGGCCTGGAGGCCTTGTACGGTCCTTGTGCGTGCCTGAATCTGTTTCCTGATTGGCTAGATGCCTATGGGGATTGCCGCGGCACTCCGGCGTCTTCAGCCATGGCGTCTTCAGCCATATCGAATGCGCGTTCATGGAGTGAAGGATCACTGATGCCCGGCGAATCACACCCTGTTATTCGTGTCCAAGGCGCTTCCGAGCACAATCTGAAGGGAATCGATGTCGACATTCCGCGCGGAAAAGTTACCGCCATCACGGGGGTTTCCGGGTCGGGAAAGAGCTCGCTCGCGTTCGACACCATATTTGCGGAGGGACAACGACGGTACGTCGAGTCACTTTCCGCGCATGCCCGACAGCATTTGGCGCAACTGCAAAAACCGAAGGTCGAACGGATCGACGGCCTCAGCCCCACCATTGCCATCCAGCAACGAATGACCAACCCCGGGCCGCGGTCCACCGTGGCCACCGCCACGGAGATTTACGATTACCTTCGCCTGCTCTTTGCCCGTTGTGGCACACCCCATTGCTGGGCATGCGGCCGCGTCATTGAAAAACAGAACATCTCGGAAATTGTCGACGCCCTTCTCGCGTTTCCGGAACGGACGCGCGTCATTCTGCTTGCCCCACTGGTGACGCACCAGCGAGGAAAGCACGCCGATCTTCTTCAATCGACACTTCGCCGTGGTTTCGTCCGGGTGCGTGTGAACGGCGAGGTCAACATGCTCGAGGAGCTCGAACCGCTTGCGCCCCAACAGGCGCATACCATCGAAGCCGTTGTTGACCGCATTGCCATCAAGGCGGATGTGAAACAGCGACTGGCCGACAGTATCGAAACGGCCACCGGCCTGGCGAACGGGCGCATCATCGCATCCGTTCAACAGGACGATGGAACGTGGTCGGACATGAGCTTCAGCACTGTTCTTGCCTGCCCCGATCATCCAACGAACATGATCGCCTCCGTATCACCGCAGTTGTTCAGTTTCAACAACCCTGCCGGCGCTTGCGATATGTGCCACGGCCTTGGGACCAGCACGGCCTTCGAGACGGACCTTGTGATTCCCGATCAGACGGTGCCTCTTGCCGAAGGTGCCATCGACGGGCTGAAGCAGGCGGTTCGGAAGGCCGGCGATTATGATGAATTCGTTCGGGACTTTTGCGAACGATTCGGTGTCCTACCCGGTGTCCCCTTCAAGAACCTGAAGTCGGCGCATGCGGAGGCGCTCGTGCATGGCGATTCAAAACTTGATCCTCCGTTTGTCGGTGTTCTTGAGCACTTGAAGAACAAGTGGGAGTCCACAGACAGTGAATCCGTCAAGCAAACGCTTCGCGCTTATCAGAGTGAAGCCCCTTGTCCGACATGCGATGGTGCGCGGCTGGGACCGGCCGCGCGTCATTTCCAGATTGGTAGCTACTCGGAAGGTTCCGCATCATCGACCAATCAGATCGGCGACATTTTGCGCATGACTGTCGCGGAAGCACGCGACTTTTTCGACGGATTGACTATTGAGGGCAGTCGTGCAGAAGTTGCGGAGCCGATCCTGGAAGGTCTGCGCAGTCGGCTCGGTTTTTTGTGTGAAGTCGGCGTGGACTACATCACGCTGAACCGGGCAGCGCAAACACTTTCCGGTGGCGAGTGGCAGCGCCTTCGTCTGGCCACTCAGATCGGCAGTTCGTTGGCCGGCGTATGCTATGTGCTGGACGAACCGACGATCGGATTGCATGCGCGGGATTCCAAGCGACTGGCTGACATTCTCGTTCGAATTGCCGAACTGGATAACACGGTGATCGTGGTGGAGCACGATGATGAGGTGATCCGTCGCGCGGATTACATGATCGACATCGGACCTGAAGCTGGCGAAGGCGGCGGATACGTCGTGGCTGCGGGACCGTTGGATGAGGTGCTCGCATCGGAGGAATCGGTCACCGCGAAGTATCTGACGAACCGAGCGAGCATCAAGATCCCGGATCGTCGACGCGAACCGAACTGGAAGTTCTCGTTGGAACTGAAAGGTGTTCGCGAAAACAACCTGAAGAATGTCGACGTGCGCATTCCGCTGGGTCTGTTCGTGAGTGTCACCGGCGTGTCAGGGAGCGGCAAGAGCACGCTCATCAACCGGGTTCTGCAGCGAGTTCTGCATCGGCGGATTCATCGTAAGGGCGCTCGACCCGGCGAATATGATCGTATCGTCAACAGCAATCTGGTGGATCGCGTTGTACAGGTGGACCAGGCACCGATCGGTCGTTCGCCGCGCAGCACGCCTGCATCCTACACGGGCATCCTGGATTTGATGCGTGGCATTCTCGCCAAGACGCGTGAGGCGAAGATCCGCGGCTATACACCGGCGCGATTCAGCTTCAACGTCAAAGGTGGTCGCTGCGAGCACTGTGAAGGTCAGGGGCAACGCAAAGTCTCCATGCATTTTCTTCCGGATGTCTACATTACTTGCGACGCATGCGATGGCCAGCGATTCAATCGCGAGACGTTGGAAGTTCGGTATCGTGGTCGGAACATCGCCGAGATGCTGGAGATGCGAGTCGCCGAGGCCGTCAATTTCTTTGATAACATTGCAACGATCAAACAGCGGGCGGCGGCGTTGCGCGATGTCGGACTCGGCTATATGCGGCTTGGGCAGAGTGCCGCGACGTTGTCAGGTGGTGAAGCTCAACGTGTGAAGCTGGCGGCGGAGCTGATCAAAGGGTCGGACGGCCACACGCTGTACATTCTCGATGAGCCGACAACGGGACTGCACTTTCTCGACGTTCGAAATCTGCTGACGGTTTTGCAACGATTGGTCGAACGTGGAAGCAGCGTGATTGCCATTGAACATAATCTAGACGTTGTGAAAGTCTCCGATTGGGTGATTGATCTTGGCCCGGAAGGCGGTCATGACGGTGGCCACGTTGTTGTCGAAGGTTCACCGGAGTCGGTCGCGCAATGTGAAGAAAGTCACACCGGGCAATTTCTACGTGGGCGATTGGGGTAAGTTAATTCCGTTTTGTTTCGCGTGATTGCGCATCCCCTTTTTTCCGCACACCCGATTCCGGGGAATCCCGGGCCATCCGGCACAATTCTGTTCGGTCAGTGACCAATAGTTGTTGCAATCGATATTCGTCATTCGGTAGGATAGTGGATGTCGGGAATGAGTGAGGGGCAACTCGGTTGCGCGAATTGTGTTGACCGAGGTTTTGCACCTCTCTCTCAGCGTTGTTCATTTCAGTTGTATACACGATATTCGTTGTTTGTTCGTATACATGGTTTGTTCGAATACATGGTTCGTTCGTATCTATGGCGGATTGATCTTCGACAGCACATCAATCGGTCAGATCTGGCGATACAATACGCTGTAGAGACCTGGTGCTGATCCAGTACGTGCAGATTCTGAATCTGTTGGAGAGGGATAACGTATGAAATTGCAATACCATTCTCA
>JBMYUM010000045.1:0-15516 GCA_049605375.1 Phycisphaerae bacterium
TGCTTCGGTGCAATCACCGAATCCGGTGCCATCGTTATCAAATGTGTCCTCAAACGTAGTGACCGAATTGGGTCCAACCTCGATTCGCTTGAAAGCAAAATTGTCGACGTAACCGGCGACCGAGTCACCAACGTCGCGTCCTCCCACTTCAAAGCGTTGCGCGGTATTCGCGTCCAAGCGAAGCGCTCCCTTCGTCCAGTCAAACAGATTTGGGCAATCGCATTGGTTGTTGAAATCACCCAGCAGGAGCATCGGATTCTCCAGGCCGACATCGAGTTCGGTGGTACCGAAGATATCGACAGGCCCTTCGATGATAACGGTCGCATTCTCAGGCAAGCGGAACACGGGAGGAATCTTGCCGCCGGCGATGGCACCAAAGCCTCCCTGCGCCGCTGCGATGGGCGTGGGGCAAGGCGTGGTATCCGATCGACCGTCGATTTCGACGGGACCGGTCACGGTCAACGACATATTGTCAGCCAATGCCAGCGTCGACGCCGCGTCACCGAACTCGCCCCGGAGTAGTTCGACACGACCAACTTCGATGACGCTGGTGTTCACAGCATCGGGATCGATCGCCTGCAGACTTCCGCCCGAGCGAATTTCAAGAGGACCCGTCACGGTCAATGTCGCGTTATCGTCAAGTCGCATCGCTCCGTTCTCCCGCACTCTCACACGGGCGCCGGCCATGCTAGCTTCGGAAACCGTGCGACCGCTGCCGATCGTTATCGTTGATCCTGAGTCGCGGACTTCGATCCCTCCCGGTTGCTCCAGAACCAGGTCGCCGTCTGCGCCGACCTGCGTCGCATCCAGTGTCGAACCTCCTGCCAGCGTCAACGTCTCGATCGAGGCATCAACGTCGAGCAGGACGTCTGTCGATTCAAGGACGACGTGAAGGTCAGGGACACCGACACCACTGTCCGGGTAAGGATTGTCCGGATTCTCGTCAACAAGATCCCAGATATCCTCACTCCAGTTTCCCTGAACGACCAGCGGTTCAAGGCACTCATCGGGGATACCGTTACTATCGACGTCGGCCGATGTCGCCGTACTGATATCGCATCCGTCCAGCACATCGTTCAAGTTGCAGTCGTCGCAGGATGGATCGACAACCGGATCGCACGCATCAAAATCGCACGTATCAGGGACACCGTTTCCGTCGCAGTCGGTGGCACAATTCTTTAGACAATAGAACGGGCCGCCTGGTGCCATACTCGCGGCATCGATTTCGCACTCGTCGGGATAGTCGTTACCGTTGCAATCGGGACTTCCACCGAGCGCGACGTCCATCGCATCCGGCATACCGTTCTGATTGCAATCACTGAATTCATACACTCCCATGTCAACGACGGGCGAATCGCCTTCACCCGTGTTTGGCGAAAGGAGATCATCGAAGAATCGCGGTTGCCCCAGCAGATCAAGTGGCAGCGGCTCCAGCGTGACACCATCACCATCAACATCTCCAAAATCATCCACGACCAGGCTGTTGCTGCCGGCATCAATAGCTGGAGAACCTGTTCCGAGTCGAAGATCATCATCGATGGTACCGGCGACATCATCTGGTCCGTCGGCGTCCAGAAAAAGTGGATCGACGTCAAGGTTGCCGTCGGTGCCGGCAAACGTGAAGTCTTGAATAAGACTGAACTGGATGTCTTCGCCTGCAAATCCAGTGAAAAAGCTAAGCTGCGCACCGGCGGAATTCAGTCCGTCAGTGTTTCCCCAGAATATGGAGTTATGCACGACAGATCCTGGTGTTTCACTTTCACTGCGAATTCCTCCACCGAGCTGGTTGGTCGCATCATTTCCGAAGAATGTGGAGTTACTGATTGATAGGCGCGGGTCCGGCGGCATGGCATTTCCCACCACATGAATCGCACCACCGGCTTCGGTCGCCACGTTCCCACTGAACAAACTACTAGAAATCTGTAGTGTTCGTGCGGAGCTGTCGCGAAAGTCAACAGCACCGCCGAAGAGTGCACTGTTGCCATAGAATTCACAATCGACGACGTCAGGGACTGCGCCCGTCAGGAAAACGGCCCCTCCGCTCGTGTTCGCGATGTTCTGACTGAAGATCGTGTTCGTGATTTCAGAGCCGGCCGCCAGGTGTAAGGCACCACCGCTGTTACTTCGGTTGTTCGTGAATTCACAATCGCGAATTCTCAGGTCGTCGCCTGTTGCGCTAGCGATGGCACCACCAAACAGTGCGGAGTCGTTGTCAAACAGTCGGCAATTCAGGACTGCCAGCGAGCCGGAGTCATGCAAAATCCCGGCACCGGAATCCTCTGCAATGAGGGCTTCGCCGCCTCGAATGGAGAAGCCGTCAACGACAGCCAGCCCAGCGGCACCGGGATCCATCGTGACGATATGGTAGCTGTTCTCATCATTTGATGGATCGTCCAGCGTTCCCGTGTCGTTGTTGGAAAGGTCTCCGCTCAACGTAGTCACAAATGAATCGGGGTTGCGTTGCTCCAGGGATGTTTCGGTACCTTCAAATCCACCGTAGTAAGCGATCCCCGACTGAAGATCAAACGTCGCGTCGCGGTCACCCGTTCCGGCGATGAAACTCTCACCGAACGGAACGCGTGCGCCGTCCGGCATGTACGTCCCTTGTGCGATCCAGAATTGGTTGACCATGCCGGCCTGCGTCACCGCCGCGTTCAACGCATCCTGAAGATGCGGAAAGGCATCCGACCAGCTCGTACCCTGGTTCATCGATCCATCCGTGATACCCGCGTCGACATAGATTCTCGGATCAATTCGAACGACTGTCTCAAAGAAGTTGCCGGCGATCAGGCTTCCTCGAAAGTCAGTCGATTGGTCGAGCACCAGTTGAACACTGTCGAAATTATCAATGAGAAAGCGAACCTGGCCGTCTGGCGAAATGCGAAAAATATTCTTGCTGATAGCGCATGTGACGTAGACATTCTCACCTTCGTCCACCGCGAGGAATCTCGGACCGTCGACCACGTTTCCTTGTCCGTCACCGTCGGTGGTCAGAATGACAGCAATGCTTCCGTCGGGTTCAACTCTGAAGACATTGTCGTTTGTATAGCCTGTAACGTAGAGCGTCCCGTCTTTTGCAACGGCCAAACCACTCGTACGCGCCAAGGCGGCCTGACCATCACCGGTCGCGTCAATGACAGTTGAGATGGCACCTTCCGGGGTGATCTTGAAGACACGTGACGTACCATTCCCCGATGCAAAGACATTGCCACTGGAATCCACGGCCAACTGATCTGTGAAGATGAGGCTATTTGTTCCGTCACCGGCATCGGTGAGAAGCGTCGTGAGGGTGCCATCGGTTTCCAACTTGAAGACAAGATCTGCAAATGCGTCAGCAAAATAAACACAGTCTTGCTCGTCGATCTCGATCGCCGACATGGAGCTACTGGGATAGACATTCGGCGATTGGTAGACCAGCGTCGTTTCTCCACCCGGCGCAACCTTCAAAATACCAGGTCGGGATGGTGGAAACGGATTGGTCGCCACGTAGACGTTCCCCTGGCTGTCAGCGGCAAGATCATTCACCAACGAAATACCGAGAACACCATTCCCGGTCGAATCGACGATCTGCGTAATCGTCCCGTCGGGTGCTCGTTTCAGAACGTTGTTGGACGCATATCCGGCAACGTACATGTTTCCTTGTGCATCAGTCGTCATGGCGAAGGGAGCAGATAGGGTATTTCCCATGCCGTCGCCGGTGGCGTCAAGGATCGCGGTCGTCAATGGCGCGATGGTCTCACACGCGTCGGGTATCCCGTTGTTTTCCTCATCGATCGTATCGTCGCCGGCCGGGCACTGGTCACATACGTCGGGCACACTGTCACCGTCGGTATCCGGGCCGTCACAGTCATCGGGGATGCCGTTGAAGTTGCAGTCCGGGGTCCCGGGGATTCGCTCAAAAATGCGCAGGTAGTCGACGCTCAAACTGCTGAATAGACTGCCGGGTTCGTTATAGAATCCAAATTCAATCTCGATGCGATCGACACGGCGGTCCCGTGTATCAAGGAACGTCTCCGTCCCCAGGACCATGTCATCAAGAAGGAAGTAGGCACTACCTGGTCTACGCTCAACTCGAAAGTCGGCACTACCGGTTAATGGCACCTGATCCGCCGTGATGGGGTCCAGGGTCGTAAATGCCCCTGCAACGCCAACATCTCCTGCGTTGGCGAACGAGCCATCGACGTAACGAAAAGTCACGACAGGGAAACTAAAACCGACCTCAGGCGTGTCGGCGATGAAGCGCACTTCAACGTAGTCCATGGCTTCAACCATACCCATGCCGTCCCAGGACAAGCGAACATCGGCGGTGAAGAAGCTGAGTTCTTGTGGCAGATCACGGGCAAAGCGGACAATCGCCGGCGTGGTATCGTCTGGCGTCGTCGGCACGATGTCGGTCACAGTGAGCGCGCCGGCCGGCTCACCGAAGATGGCGGATCCAGCGTCAATCAGCTCAACGGTCCAGGCCGCATCAATGGCCCCGTCATTGAACTCGTCCACGAAGATCGGTGTTCGAGTTTCGCAGGGATCGTGAATACCGTTGCTGTTGCAGTCGATGTTTTCGATGCTGTCGATGATACCGTTGGCATCACAGTCTTCACCGACAAACTCTCGATCGCTGTCGCGACCACAAGGACCATCACCGGCTACGTTCGATTGGCAGGCGAATTCATTGATGTTTGGTGAGAACGCGCGGATGCTGTCATGATCCTCGATCCACTGGGCAACCAGTGTTCTCTCTGCGATCGCCAAGAAAGACATCACCACCAGTAGCCGTATCAGGCGGCCATCAATGGGTCCAGCAGATTGCCATGTTGTGCGTTTCTTCATGGTCAGTCCTTTCCTGCCAGCTCCTGGCAGAGCTACCCTACATTCTCGCCTGCTCCTCAGCGAGAACAACGTTCTTCTCAACCATTGGTTCCACAAATCGCGCGGCGCCACGAATTCCTCGTCGCAAACACGAAATAACTCTATGGCGTAGGCGTTCTGTTTCCTGCCAGGCGTTTCAGGCTATTCATGCAACGGCATTGCACCAATTCCAGAACGTCTCCTCTTGTTTGGTCCCCAGATGCATGACCGGGATTTTAACGGCGGTCTATTCTTGAAATTAGATCGCAGTCGCCACTATGACGAAAGCGTTAATTCCGAGGGTTGCGGGCAGGGACTTTTCAGAATTCACGGTCGATTCTCATCGGCGTAAGACCATGCCATCGTCAGCGTCTTTGAAGTCGCCATGGAGGAGACAACACTCTTGTCGTGCTGCGCAGGTCCGAGAATCATGGGGAAATCGGACTTGCTGGCTACAATCCGGCCAGCTTCCTGGCCTCGTCACGAAGGGATTCGAATTCTTTGCGTGATTCAAACCAGAGTAACGCACCTTTGTCGGAGGCGAGAAAGTCGCGAGTTTGGAATGCCGCAGGCCATTCGGAGCGGGCCACGGCGAGGTGATAGCGCGTCTCTTCGCTGTTCTCCTGCTTCGCACGTGCGACGGCCATGATGAGGTGATTCACGCACTTGTTGTCGCTCGCATCGATGGCTTTGTTGCATTGACTCAGGACTTCGTCGTAACGACCGAGACGAAGCGCCGCGAGCCCCACAAGCCGGTACGCTTTGCCGTGTTCGTTCTGATTCTCGGCGGCGAACGATGCGTCGGCGTAAGCTTTGATCGGATCTGCCCCCAGTGCGAGTGTGATCCTCGCTCGAATCAAGGCCAGATCCGGTGACAGGCCGGACTTGAGTTCGTAGGCCTCCTTAATCCGAGACGCAGCATCCTCTTCCTCAAGAATGAGCCCTAGCGAAGCGAGATCTCTGTATATGAACGGTTGCGATGCATCGCCTTCCCGACCGATTTCGTCTGCCCGAAGAAGAAACTCATGTGCCGCATTGATGTCACCAAGTATCGCTTTCAGCAAAGCGATGTTCTTCAGAAAGTAGACTTGCTCCTGCGCCGTCTGGACGTTCTTGAGGGCGGTCATGAACAAACGCAACCCGCCTTCGAAGTCTCCCAGTCGCTTTCTTCGAATCGCGCTCATGTTGTAGACGGATCCGGGTCGCTCACCCCGCTCCGCCAACGTTTCAAGAATGTCGTCGACCCAATTCATTTCATCGAGTGCGGAATCGGGATTCTGGATCAGGTAGCGACACATGTTCAATAACGCGGGCGTCGAATCAGGAGAACGCTCAATAGCGGCTTCGAATTTCGCCTGCGCATCAACCCAGTTCTTCTTTTCCTGCAGGTCGACGGCCTCTTGCAGCAAGGCTTCGACCTCAAACTCGGTGCGCTGCAGGTTGATGACCCGATAGGCATATGCAGCGCCTGCCAACATGACCAGAATCGCGACCACCACAACGGACGCTACGCGACGACGCCGGGCGAGCTTTCCCAAACGCGCCAGCGGGCCTGCACGGCGCGCGGCGATCGGCTCACCATTGATGAAGCAGCGCAGATCGTCGGCGAATTCACCAGCGGTCGCGTACCGCTGTGCCGGTGACTTTTCCATCGCCTTCATGCAGATCGTTTCGAGATCGCGCGGAATGCTGGGAACACACTTGCGCGGTGCGGTCGGATCACGAGAAATTATGTCTGCCAGCACAGCCGCCTGCTCGGTTCCAGGATAGGCCGGCTGAAAAGTGATCATCTCGTAAAGGGTGACACCGAGCGAGTAAATGTCTGTTCGATGATCGATCGGAATACGTTTGGCCATCGCCTGCTCAGGGCTGAGGTAACGGACGGTTCCCAGTAGGGATCCTGTCATCGTCACGGATTCTTCACCAAGA
Organism: Phycisphaerae bacterium; assembly: GCA_049605375.1. Taxonomy (GTDB): domain Bacteria; phylum Planctomycetota; class Phycisphaerae; order UBA1845; family UBA1845; genus JADFOB01. The sequence goes on from JBMYUM010000045.1 coordinate 6,775, forward strand.
TCTCGTGCCAGACCAAAGTCTGCAATCATCAGTCGCCCATCGTCCGCCAGGATGAGATTGGCCGGTTTGATGTCTCGATGAATGATGTCTTGTGCGTGTGCAAAGTGAAGGGCATCGGCGGCTTCGGAGATCCATCGTGCCACCTGCTTGAAGTAAGCTGCCCCTCTTCCCGTTGACGAACCGCCCGTACGCGACGCTAAGAGTGGATCGTCGGCGGCAGCCACCCCCTGCGTGTTAATGGTCGAACGCATGAGTTGATGCCATTGCGCCTGCGAGCAAAACATCGCTCGTGCACCGTGAAAGGACGGAATGGCATCGGAGAGCGGCGGCCCGGCGATCAGTTCCATCGCGTAGAAGTAACCGTCGTCCGATTCGCCGAAATCGTAGATGGGAACAATGTTGGTATGATGCAACCGCGCAGCGGCTGTCGCTTCTCGCTGGAACCTCGAGACGGCATCGGGGTTCGCATGTCCGACCAGTGCGGGCAATAGCTTCAAGGCAACGGTTCGGTTGAGTTTCTTCTGTACCGCTCGGTACACGATGCCCATGCCGCCGCGACCGAGGATATCAATGATCTCATAGCCATCAATGTTGGGAAGATTGGCCTGCCGACGTCGGTCAACAGGAAGGCCCACGGTTTCTCCAGCCTCGACGGCGTTCTTGACCTGATCGTGGTTCAACCATGACTCGTCTTGATTGTCCACGGCAAGCATCTTCTCGATTTCGCGACGCATGGCATCGTCGTCATGGCATGCACTTTTGACATAGGCGTCTCGCTGCTCGGACGGCAATTCGATGGCCTGCTTGAAGATCTCGGTGATCCGCCGATGTCGATTTGCATCAGTCATGCGCTATTCCTACTGATTCGCATCTTCGGTCGTGTCGTTTTGCGGATCCATGCGGAGTCTCAGCCAGGCCTTGGCGGCGCGCCAGTCGCTCTTCACGGTACGTTCGGATACGTCAAGCAGCTCGGCTGTATGCTCAACGCTCAAGCCACCGAAGAATCGTAACTCGACTATACGTGCCTGGCGTTCGTCGAGATCAGCAAGCGATTCGAGAAGTTCATCGAGTTGAATGATGTCAACGGCTTGCGAGGCATCATCCATCACCAGATCGCCTTCCAATTGGACCGGACTCGCATCGCCACCACGCTTCAGACGGTTTTTGCTTCGAGCGTGATCCACGAGAACGCGACGGATCATGGTGGTCGCCATGGCGACGAAGTGCTGTCGTCCCTGCCAGTCAATCTTGTCCTGATCAACGAGTCGCAAGTAGGCCTCATGGACAATCGCCGTGGCCTGCAAGGTATGGTTCACACGCTCCTGCCGCATCATGTAGCCGGCACGCGCCCTTAGTTCTTCGTAGACGTGGGGAAGAAGTTCCGACGCGGCGTCTTTATCGCCGGCCGCCGCGCGTTGCAGCAGCTGTGTTGTCAACTCTACCGATTGTTCCATGAAACAGCCCTGCCTTCGAACGCCATCCGAATCGGAACTTGAAGCACACTATATCCTAAGGCCAAGGATGCGGTGAAGGGAGGTGGCTCGGCACGAGAATCAGTCAATTCTCATCCATCAGTCGCCCATTTTCCAGGCGAATGGCGGCATCAGACACTTGCCGGGCAAGTTCAATCTCGTGACTGACGAGCAATACGGGTATCTCCCAGATCGTAGCGCATTCATGAATCAGCGCCATGGTCTCTGCGGCGCGCACCGCGTCCAATCCCGCCAGTGGTTCATCCAGCATGAGGAGATCGGGTTGGCTCATGAGTGCCCGACCGATTGCCACGCGTCGTGCTTCGCCGCCGCTCAGCGTTCGCGGCATACGGTGAAGCAGCGTTGTGAGCGCGAGTTTGTCCGCGAGTTGTTCCAGGTTCGTCGATGATGATGCTTGACGCCGAGCGCCATACGTTAGATTGTCGCGGACGTTCAAGTGAGGGAACAGCAAGCCATCTTGAAAGACGAGTCCGACCCGCCTTCGATGCGGACGGACGCACACCTGCTCGTCGCAATCAACCAGGACATGTTGATTCAGCTGAATGCGTCCTGATTCGGGCTTCAAGATTCCGGCAATCAAATTGAGCACGGTCGTTTTGCCACTACCGGAGTGCCCGGTTAAGAGAGTGATTCCCTGCCCGAGTTCAAAGGACACGTCGAGGGAGAACTCTGAGCCAAAACGAAATGCACAAGCAAACGTAAGCATGAGGTCAGACCGATTCAGTGTCCCGGCTTCTGCACCGTGGATCAACTTGAGAGAATGGTAACATCATCAGTAGCGGAGGTGCCGCTCGCGATCGTGACGATATCGGCGTTCAAGCCATTCTGAACCGGCCACGGCGAGTCCACCGATCAGTACGGACGTCATCACCAATGCGGTCGCCCTTCCTGTTCCACCGGGCGCCTCCATAGCGTGGAAAATCTCTAGTGAAATCGTCCTTGTCTCTCCGGGGATACTTCCTGCAACCATCATGGTGGCACCAAACTCTCCCATACTGCGTGCAAAGGCAAGGATCATGCCGGCAATCATCCCATGCCAGGCAAGGGGTATGGTGACCGTCACGAAGGCATCCAACCGGGACGCCCCCAATGTACGAGCGACGGCTTCCAAACGCGGGTCCACGGCAGAAAACGCTACGCGGCTGGCCCGGACCATGAGTGGAAATGCCATGACCCCGGACGCCAGAGCGGCTCCTTTCCAATCAAAAACAACGCGCACGCCGAACCACTCCATCAGTAGATTCCCCAGAAATCCCCGTGTGCCGAAGGCGTGCAGCAACACGTAGCCTGTCACGACAGGCGGCACAACCAGTGGAAGGTTGACGAGTGTCTCGACCAGGATCTTGAAACGAAACTGCCATCGCGCGAGCATCCAAGCCGTAGCGATTCCCAACGGCAGCATCAGGATGACCGCAGAACTGGAAACGATCACGCTGAGCCAGACAGCATTCCACTCGGCTGACGTTAACCACATGGATCGCCCCATCCGCTCTTACTCAGACCCTGAATCTTGATACACCTCAAAACCGAATTCCCTGTACGCCCGATGCGCGACGGTCGTGTCCAACCAGCGATAGAATGCGAGTGCGGCTTCCTGTGTCGGCTTTTCGTTGGCTAACAACAGCAGCGGGTAGATGATCTCATCATGGCTGTCACTTCGCAAGACGCCAAGGCTGCGGACGTGCCCATGATCGCGCATATCCGATGCATAGAGGATGGCGGCATCCACTTCCCCCGATTCGACAAGTTTACGCGTGCCGGCCGCGTCACGCCCCCTTACTATCCGCGTCCCCTTGAGCAATCGCTCGTAGAGTTGCATGGTACGCAGCGACTGCTCGGCGTATTGCCCCAAGGGAGCGTATTCGGATGCAAGCGCCACGAGGCGCGGACGATCGGAGACCAGCGATTCGATCGATTGAACGACTGTGCGATCATCATCCGGAACCGCGAGTACCAATCGGTTTCGAAGCAGTGGCTTCATCTTTCTTACGTGTCCATGCTCTTTCAATTCGTCCTGCCATGCACGGTTCGCGCACACGAAGATATCAGCCGGCGCACCGGACATGATCTGCCGCGCCAGCGTTTGCGTACCGGCCGAGGTGAGAACAATCTTCACACCCGTCTGTGCCTGGTAGGCGTCGGCAAGATAGGCCATCACATCTGCCGTACTTGACGCTGCCATCAGTACCACGTGTGAGGAGACGGCGTTTCGGGTACTCGTTGCGGGCTCACAACCCATGACCACGAGGAAAATAGCCAATGTGTGCCAGAGGCGCAGTTTGTCGGATGGCGAAGTCTTGCCCATGGGTTGGTTCTTATGTCGTTGCCGCCTTGTCCACTGCCATAGGAAACTCGTTTTCACTCGACGGCACACATGAGCACCAGCCTGGATGGTCGCAACCGACACAGAAGTTACGGAAACTCTCTAGAAAAAACGCGGCAGCGACGTGCTTCATTCGTAAGAAATCGTTCAAGGCCCGCGCTTTGGATCTTCACCCTTCGTGCATGCTGATCACCGAACATGGCTTCGTTTTATGCCACGCGCGCGGCACTTGCCATCCCATCCGACCTCTGCAAACGCACTAAAATCGTGCAAATCGATCGCCCTGCGCAAAGGCTGCGCGATCGTGTTTTTTTGTCGTCATTTGCGGACCCACTCAGTATAGTCGAATTTGTCGTCGTCGCATGCGCGAGCCTCACGTCTTTCAGCATGCGACTCATGCGGTTGTCACAATTTGGAGTGAAAGGGCTGAGCACGTTCGTACGATTCGATGACGGTATTGTCATGGTCGCATGCTTTGGGTTTTCCGATGGCGTACGGCATTTCATTCAGACATCGACCGCAGTCGTTCGCGCCGTGTCCCTCCATCTCTCCGAATCAGTGATTGAGTCAGTCCATGTGCATGCATGGGCCTTCACTACGACTTGAACTACCGGGACACGTCGGCCATGACGATTGCCAGTGTCTCGTTGACACCGCAGAACCAGGTTAGAAGAGAGCCACGTCAGATGAGAGCAGGAGTAGTCAACATGAGAGCGATTCCCGCAAACAGCCATGGACGCAGAAGAACGGGAGCAACCGGCGTGTGGTTCGCCACACTGGCCGTACCGTTGATCGTTGCATCGGTCACCGTCGGTGCCGGACCCGAACTGCAGCAGATCGAACTCACACCCGATTGGTCGTCGAGTGAACAAGCTCAGTCCGATCACATAGCCGCCATGGAGACCCCTTCCGAGGAGGAACTTCTCAGACAACAGGCGGGGCATGAAATCGCACAGGCAAAGCAGCGCGGCCTCGTCAGCGTGCTTGTCTACTTCCGACAGAATGGTACGGCACAAGCCAACGTCAAAGATTCCATTCGTGACTTTGCTCAGCAGAATCAGGGCCGGGTCAAGTATGAATACACCAGCGTGATGCCGGATGTGATGAACCTTCGTGACATTCCGGAAGGCAAAGTGGCTGCACTTCGCCAACTTCCCGGCGTCTGGAAAGTTGAGATCGATCAGTACCATGCGAATGTCGTTCAGCTGCACGACAGCATTTCTCTGATTCGCGGCCTGCCAAGTCAGATTGCCGGAGCCGGTTACTCTGCCGATGGTACGGGCGTTCGAGTCTGTGTCATTGATACCGGAATTGATAACGATCACATCATGTATGCCGACCGCATCGACACCGCAGCCGGCTATGACTTCTACAACAACGATAACAACCCTGACGACGACAACGGCCATGGTGCCCACTGCGCCGGCATTGTCGGTGGTGGTTCGGGACTCAGTTGGGATCCGTGCGGTACCGGCTCCCTGCCATTTCAGGGCGTTGCTCCAAACGTCACACTGATCGGTGCGAAGGTGCTGAACTCGGGTGGTGGCGGATTCGACAGTGACATCATTGCCGGTATCAACTACTGCGCGGACCAGTCCCCATCGGGTGGACGTGCGGACATCATCAGCATGAGTATCGGAACCGGAAGTTACAGTGGTCCTTGCTCACACAGTTGGGCCGTTGCATCCAATAATGCTGCAGCCAATGGTGTCGTTGCGATTGCCGCTGCCGGTAACGACAACTACAGCAATTCACTGTCATCCCCAGCCTGCGGTGCGGACACGATTGCCGTTGGTATGACGTGGAAGAATGACTATCCGACTTGTGAAGATGCAACGACAAACTGGAGTTGGGGTGTGTGTACGGACTTCGCGCCTCAGACTGACGATGTCGGCTGCTTCAGCAATGAGAGTGATTACCTCGACGTAGCCGCACCGGGTGCCCATATCTGGTCGGCTGACATTGTCGCGGGTGGCACATCGATCACGGGTAAGAGCGGAACCAGCATGTCTTGCCCAACGGTTGCAGGACTCGCTGCTCTTGTTTTGCAGACAGATCCAACGCTGACACCAGCCGAAGTACGGCAGGTCATTCGTGATGGTGCGATCGACCTTGGTCCTCCGGGGTTCGACCGTGGTTACGGGTATGGTCGAATCGACGTACTTAATACCCTGGCATTGGTCGCACCGGGTTGCAGCGTCAATGCAGATTGCAATGACGGTAACCCGTGCACGAACGACACATGTGTCAGCGGAACGTGCCAGTTCACGAACAACAGCAACAGCTGTGACGATGGTCTCTTCTGTACGGTCACCGACGTTTGCAGTGGCGGCAGTTGTGTAGGCTCTGGTTCACCATGCTCGGGGGGTCTTTTCTGCAACGAAGCGAATGACTCTTGCGATGATGTCGATTGTATCGTGAACGGCGATTGCGACGACGGTAACGGTTGTACGACCGACACATGCTCGGGCGGCGCCTGCACGAACGCCTGCGCCAGCAACGTATCCAGCTATCCCTATGGTGAGAACTTCGAATCAGGTCTTGGAGGTTGGAGCAACGTTTCCGGTGACATCTTCGACTGGACGAGGAACTCGGGCGGTACGCTCTCCAACAACACGGGTCCGTCAGGTGACCACACGACCGGATCGGGCTTCTACATGTACACCGAAACCTCTTCACCTCGACAACCGGGTGATACGGCGATCCTCGAAGGTCCATGTATTGACCTGACAGGTGCAACGGGTGCCGACCTGGACTTCTGGTACCACATGTACGGCAGCGCGATCGGAACCTTGAATGTCGAAGCGTCGACAGATTGCTCAAGCTGGACGAATCTCTGGAGCCTTTCCGGGAATCAGGGCAACAGCTGGATTCAGGCCAGCATTGATCTCTCTTCCTATGCCGGAAGCGTTGTCACCGTCCGTTACGTCGGAATTCGCGGAAGCAGTTGGGCTGGCGATATTTCGATTGATGATATCGCCGTCGACGTGAGCGCACCGCAATGCAGCGTTAACGCGGATTGCGATGATGGCGTCTATTGCAATGGTGCGGAAACCTGCAACGCAGGCACCTGTCAGTCAGGCAGTGCCGTGAATTGCAATGACGGCATCAGCTGCACTACGGATTCATGCAATGAGTCCACCGATAGCTGTGACAATGTCCCGAATCAGGCCGCATGCGACGATGGTGCATACTGCAACGGCGTAGAAACCTGCAGTGCCACGTTGGGCTGCCAATCAGGAACGCCGGTCAATTGTGACGATGGCGTGGCCTGCACCAATGACAGTTGCAACGAATCGACAGACAGCTGCAACAACTCGCCGGATAACGGCAATTGTGATGACGGGCTGTTCTGCAACGGTTCCGAAACTTGTAATGCGACATTGGGCTGTCAATCCGGTTCGGCGGTCAATTGTAACGATGGCATCGGCTGTACCGACGATTCGTGCAATGAGTCGACTGACAGTTGCGACAACGTCGTGAATAACGCGAACTGCGATGATGGCGTTTTCTGCAATGGTTCGGAGACCTGCAGCGCTGTGGCCGATTGCCAAAGCGGCAGCGATCCCTGTCCGGGGCAGATCTGCCAGGAAGGATCGCAATCGTGCGTGGGCTGTGTTGTCGACGCAGACTGTGACGACGGTGTCTACTGCAACGGAGCCGAAACCTGCAACGCTGGCACCTGTCAGGCGGGTTCGGCGGTGAATTGTAATGACGGCGTCGGCTGTACCGACGATTCGTGCAATGAATCGACCGACAGTTGCGACAATGTTGCGAACAACGCCAACTGCGACGATGGAAGTTACTGCAACGGCGTCGAGACATGTAGTGCAACGCTGGATTGCCAGTCAGGTTCAGCAGTGAACTGCGATGATGGCATCGGATGCACCGACGACTCGTGCAATGAATCAACCGACAGTTGTGACAATGTCACCAATGACTCCAACTGTGATGATGGCATTTACTGCAACGGTGCAGAGACGTGCAGCGCAGGCTCAGATTGTCAGAGTGGTAGCGACCCCTGCCCGGGTCAGTTCTGCCTCGAAGGTTCTCAGAGCTGTGCCGATTGCCTGGTCGATGGCGACTGCGATGACGGGGCATTCTGTAACGGTAGCGAAACCTGCGTCGCCGGCTCCTGCTCCGCAGGGTCAGACCCGTGTCCGGGCCAGACGTGCAATGAGTCGACGGATCAGTGTGAGACCGTTGCCGGCGCCCAATTGGAAGCCGACGTCGTTGTCGCCAATGGAACGACGCAAACGGTGAATCTGGTCAACAGCTACTCCAGTCCGGTGGTGGTCTGTTCGGTGCAATACGCAGGCAATACGACACCGGTCGTGCCGCGCGTCAGCAACGTGACCAGCAACAGCTTTGATCTCCGCCTTCAGTCGCCATCCGGAAACGCGGTGGCGAATGACAGCGTCCACTTCCTCGTCGTTGAAGAAGGTTCGTGGGATGTCGGCGGTATTAAGATCGACGCCTGGACCTATGAATCCACGATCACCGCAGAGAACAACAACTGGGTAGCGGAGGCGCAGACATATGGTCAGTCGTTCACCAATCCGGTGGTTCTCGGACAGGTCATGAGCGAGAACGATGCAGATTGGAGCATATTCTGGTGCCGCGGTAACACACGCCAGAATCCGCCGAGTGGATCAGCCCTTCAAACGGGTAAGAACGTGGCGGAGGACCCGAACGTTCCGCGTGCAAACGAGACCATTGGCGTGATCGTTTTTGAGGCTGCTTCGTCAAGCCTCGGCGCGATCGACTTCGAAGCTGCCCTTGGTGCGGATACGATCCGCGGTGTCGGCAACGCCCCACCGTATAATTACAGCTTCAATGCGTCGTTCAGCGGCACACCAGCTGTAGCTATCGTGACCATGGCTGCCATGGACGGCGGAAACGGTGGATGGGCCTACTTGTATGGTG
>JBMYUM010000046.1:0-15304 GCA_049605375.1 Phycisphaerae bacterium
GACGTAACAGAACACCCGGCGGCATGGAAGATCAGGGATGCCCGTACCGGACCTTGTGCATGAGCTCCCACGGATTCTCATCAGCCAGATCACCGAGAAAAACAGGAGAACCGACAGGAAGCTGATCACCGCTCGCTCCGTGACATTGACTACAGCTATCCTGATACGTGAAAACGCCATTACTCTGAAGCCCGATGAAAGCATCATTCTGATCAATGTAGCTCTGCGTATCGATCGTTCCTTCAAGCATAAATCGAATGACGTCCCAGAGATCAACTTCGGTCATCCCCAGCGCCAGCATGTCGTGCCCGTTGGCAATCTCATCATCCCCAAGCGCGAGCAGCCGAAACAACTCCTGAGGAGTCTTGGTTGTGCCGCGAACACCACGGATGCCGGTAAAATGGAATCCTGTACCGTAATCTCCATCGACACCGAGATAATCCCAACCGTGACATTCCTTACAGCGATGCGTCGTGCTGCCCGACTGGAATGGGAAAGGTGGATACAGCGGATGATTACCCTGAGGCTCTGGTGCACCGTTCACCTTCCACCATTTATCATAGAGACGACCGCCGCGCACGGGATCAGCTAACGCGTATGCAGCCGGCACGGTGGCGGTTGGCCCATCCATGAATTGGAACGAAGTCAAGACGTCGTACAGCGATACCGTCTCATCCAGGTCATAATCGAAATAGCCGCACAATGCCTCACCGGCAGTTTCATCACTGGTCTGACAGTTGAACGCATCCCGGATGTCACGAAGATCAACGTCGCCGTCGCCATCGGCATCGAACTCCCTGGCGACAGTGGTCGAAGCGTAACCGAAGTAGTAATGGTCGCCTTGCGAGCCGGACCCCTGATTCACCGCATTCCCGGCGGCAAAGAAGGTGGCATCCTGTTCAAAATTGGGAGCAAGCCACTGTACATTGAAACTGTACTGGTTGCCGTCAGCCGCCCAATTCGCAATCGATGCGTTGTATCCATCCTTGGTCTGCGAAATATAGGATGGGCTGCCAAATGACCACTGTGTTTCCTGGGTATCTGAAAGAATGAACTCCCCGTAAAACCCGGACAGGGTGCTTTCCGCACTGATTTGAAACCCGGCGGCCGATTGGGTGGGATCCGCAATGGTGATGGTCAGGTCATAAGTCGCACCGGGCCGGTATCGACGTGGCGCCCCTTCAATCAGAACCTGCCCCGGCCCCTGTACAAACGAATGGCACGACGTGCAACTCGCACCGAAGCCTTCCGGCCCTCCCGAAAATCCCGGTGGTGGTCCGGCGGGGAAACCAAATGCATCGAGACTGGTGAAGCAGACCAGAGCCATGACGGCGAGTCGAAGCAAGCCGTACCCCGCCCCGTCCCGACGGCACGTGTCGATCGAACCGTGGCCCGATTGGTGGGTATGCAAAAGATTGATCCAGTGACTATTGACCCAGTGACTATTGATCCAGTGACGCATCAACAACCTCCCCCTGAATGGCGATGCGATTCCTCTTACTCTCCATTCTAGAGGCTGGAATGCTGAGTTCCACTCAGGTCCGGGAAACTCTTGTCGAGACGGTCAGGATTCCGGCAATCCGGCCAGACTTTCATTCGATCCGATAAGGACCAGGATGTCGGATGCCTTGATAACGGTGTTGGCACGGGGTATTTCGAGCTGCAATTCATCAACAGACCGGTCTTCCTCGGTCTGTCGTGTGACGCGGCGTTCAATCGCGACAAGGTTAACCCCGAACTCATTTCGTAGATTCAGCTTCGACAGGGGTTGATCCAGAAACACCGTAGGAGGCGTCCGGTAAATGATGCTGTGATCGTCACCCAATTCGATGTATTGGGTGAGATTGGGAAGCATGAGACGATGAGCCCAGCGCACAGCACTCTCCGACTCCGGTTGAGCGATCTCATCGGCGCCAACCTTCTGTAATATTCGTCCCTGCACATCCGTCATCGCACGCGCGATGATGTGCTTCACACCGAGTTCCCGAAGCGCCGCCACGGTTAGCGCCGACGACTCAAATTCCTCGCCAATACCGACGACTGCCACGTCAACATGCTGCACACCCTGAGACCGAAGTGAATCAGCATCCGTCGCATCAAGTCGCACCGCAATCGTGACGTGATCACGCATGGCTTCGACATGACGAGTATGACGGTCTATAGCGATCACTTCAGCACCGGCCGACGCAAGGCTTCGTGCCAATCGCTCACCAAACCTCCCAAGACCAATGATGGCAAACTTCTGCATACCTGGATTCCTTCGAAGGCTCTCCGCTAGCCCATACTAACCGGTTCAACAGGATACGAATAATGCGCCGTCTTGCCTTGCCCTGCCATCGCGATCAAGACCGTTAACGGTCCGAGTCGTCCAGCAAACATCGCCAGCATGATGAGCAAGCGACCCGGATGACTCAATGTCGGCGTCAACCCGTTGCTTAGCCCGACCGTGCCACAAGCCGACACAGATTCAAATAACGCTTCTGCCAGGGTAACATGTTCGATGGCACACAACGCGAGTGTCACGGCGCTGACAATCGCAAACATCACCATAACCAATGCACCGGCCCGCTGCACCATATCGTGAGCAAGTGCGCGGTGAAAAATCTCGGCATCGCGGCGCCCGCGAAGCTGCGTCATCACGGCAATCACAAGCAAAGCAATCGCCACCACCTTGACGCCGCCGGCCGTTGAAGCCGGCGCCCCGCCGATGAACATCAGCAGGCAAACCATGAAACGCGTTCCGCTTGACAGTGCATCAATATCCATGCCCACGCTGTTGAACCCCGCAGTACGACAAGTCACCGACAGGAAAAGCGAATCCAACAATCGGCCCCCGGCTGAATGATTGAACATCACGTCGGACCGATCAAACAGCGGATCGGGTCGCCACGATTCCAGCGCAAAAAAGACCAACATGGGGACAATCACCAGGATGGTGGAGCTGACAAAGACAATCTTGGTGTGCAATGACAATCGGAATCGCGCGTTGACACTACCCAACTGAAACCCACGCCGCCGATTCCAGAATCGCCGCAACAAAACCCATCCGCCGGACCAGAGCTCGTGCAAGACCGGAAAACCCAGCCCACCCAACGTAATCAAAGGAAGGACGACAACGTACACTTGCCAGAAACCGCGGTACAACACGAGACTGTCAGATTGCAGGGCGAATCCCGCATTGCAAAAAGCACTGACGGCATGAAAAATACTGTAAAAGAAACGGAGATCCTGCCCGGCATCCTGCCACATCGGATACAACAGAACGGCGCCAACAAGCTCGATACCCAGGGTACTGATGATGACGAATCGCATCATCGATCCGAGGCTTCCAAGGGTCTGGTGACTCAGCTCATCCTGGAGCACCAGCGATTGCCGCAAAGACAACTGCCGCTGAAGGAGTAGCCCAAGAAAGCTACCGAAGAGCATGATGCCAAGCCCGCCCAACTGAATCAGGACAAGAATGATAACCTGACCAAACAGCGTGAAATCGCGCCCCGTATCGTAGACGGCAAGCCCCGTCACGCAGGTCGCACTCGTAGCCGTAAAGGCGCAGTTCACCATGTGTTGCCCATAACTGAACCCGGGAGCAGCCAACACCTCTGGATGAACGGCCCGAGGCAGTGAAAGCAACAACGTACCGCCCACGATCATGGCAACGAATGTCAGCACAATGGCTCGCGCAGGATGCAAACCACTCTCGGAAAGTAGCATGTTCAGACGAATCAGGCCGAATCCGATCCGAATCACCATCGCAAATTGAACAAGAGACATCCAAATGGCAGCAAAGCCGATCGTGCCGCCACCCAACCATTCGATACGAATCCAGACAATCAGAATGGCGATCGAAAGGACGATCAGATCTGGATAAAGGAACCGCAGCGCACCACGGGTGATCGAACCCGCTTGCTTCGTCGCAACCACCGCCCCCAAGGTCCGCCACGATAAATAGAGAACGACCGCAACGATCTCAAATCCGTTGAGAAACCAGACAGGAATAACCGGATCACGGAAACCATGCTCGAACGCGATCGATGCGAGCACCGGTATCGCAGTCAGGCGAACGGCCACTTCAAGAGGCTTGGCATAGCTAACGGGTATCCACCCACTCATCAGCGACTCTCGTCATAACCGACCCATCGAACAGAAGTGCCCCTCGCGGCCCGCACCTGTCTCCGGATGTCATGCAACATCTATTAACCCCAAGGCACGTCCATAACGATGAAGTACGGCTTCCCTGAGCGACCGATGCTCACGTTTAGCGAGCCCCTCATCGCTCCGTAACAGCTCTGCCGCATCGTCTCGAGCAGCTTGCAAAAGATCCACGTCGCTCACGACGTCACCGGCCTTGAAGCGGGGCATGCCATGCTGCCTGGTGCCCAGCAGTTCACCCGGTCCGCGGATCCGCAGATCTTCCTCTGCGATTCGAAATCCGTCCAGCGTATCACTCACCACTTTCAGACGCTCCGGCACCGCACCCTTTTCCGATTCGTAAAAAAGGAAACACTGAGAAGGCCTGCTACCACGACCAACGCGCCCGCGCAATTGATGCAATTGACTGAGGCCATACCGCTGTGCGTGCTGAATCACCATCACCGTGGCGTTCCCAACATCAACACCCACCTCGATCACCGTCGTGGATACCAATACGTCAATCGCATGCGCGACAAACGCGTCCATGACCTCTTTTTTCTCTGCGGAGCTCATTCGGCCGTGAAGCAACCCAACCCGAAATCCCTTCAATTCCTGCTGACTCAAACGATTCGCTTCGACCGTTGCCGCCTTCCAATCGAGATTCTCACTCTCCTCCACCAGGGGATAGACTACATACGCCTGCTCGCGCCGCTGCAAGGCCGATCGAACCTGCCCCCATGCCGCATCACTCTGATCGCCAGCAACCAGCGTAGTCTCGATCGGCTGTCGCCCGGGAAGCACGCCGCGAATGATGGAGACATCCAGATCACCGAACACGGTCATCGCGAGAGTTCTGGGAATCGGCGTGGCCGTCATGACTAGAACATGGGGAGCCGTCCCCTTCCATCGCAGCAACGCACGCTGCCGCACGCCAAACTTGTGCTGTTCGTCAATGACGACAAGGCCCAGGCGACGGAACGAAACATCCTGCTCAAGGATCGCATGCGTTCCCAACAGAAGATCGACCTCACCGGCGGAACACGCCGCGAAAAGTCGACGCCGATCGCTGACCGGCGTGGCGCCAACAAGTAACTCGCAGCGAACCTCACTCCCTTCCAGATATTGACGGAACTTATTGAAATGCTGCCGGGCGAGGACTTCCGTCGGTGCAAGAAGAGCAACTTGTGTACGCGACGCAACGGCGACCAGCGAGGCATACACCGCAACCGCCGTCTTTCCTGCACCAACGTCACCCTGAAGCAAGCGATTCATGGGCGTGGCAGATTGAAGGTCGCCCACGATCTCCTTTACGACGGCATCCTGACCTGCACTGAGCTCGAACGGAAGCCGAAGGCGAATACGGCGATCAATCTGATCATTGCAACGCAACGCAATCCCCGGAGCCACAGAAGCAGTGTGATTCCGCGCCATGCGCAACCCAAGTTGAGAAAGAAGGAATTCGTCGTAGGCTAACCGGCGGCGTGCATCGCCCGGATGAACATCACCCGGCGCCGTATGGATCGCAACAATCGCGTCTCGCAGCCCCATGAGATCGTGACGCGTTTGAAGAGATGCGGGCAACCACTCACGAACACTACCGATGGCCGCTGGTAAGACGCGTTCAATCGTCTTGGCAATTTGACGTGAATCAAGCTCCGCCGTCCCGCTGTAAATCGGAAGAAAAGACGTCTCATCGCCCTCCAGCGGATCTTCGCCATCGGCAAACGTCTCCGTGGCCGGGTTTGTCAGCGTCGCGGTATTCTTCTCAACACCGACTTTTCCACTCAGGCGTACGACAACGCCCGGTACAAGACGGTCACGCAGGAACGAAGAGTTGAACCAACGTACGGCACAATGCCCCGTACCATCCTGAATGGTTGCGCGGAACAGGCCGTTCCGACCGAGGCGGGGACTCTTCACCTCACCGACGATTGTGCAGACTTCACCCTGCCGAACGCGGTTGATCGGTACAGATGGCGGCCGCACCTCATACCGGAATGGATAGTGGGAAAGCAGGTCACCGACAGTATCGATGCCCAACTTCGAGAAGAGGCCGGCCCGATAGGGCCCCACGCCGCGGACAAACTGAATGCTGTCCGTTAACGCAATGCGTCGCACGCCCTGCTGCAACGTGGGGCTCCAACCGATCGTAGGCCAAATTCAAGAAAACAAGACTACGGAATCAGCAGGCGCTGTCCCACAAAGATCTTGTTCGGATCAGAAATGGCGTCCTGATTCGCCTGATAGATGTCCTTCCAACGACTGGCATCGTTGTAGTACATCCGTGCAAGACTGTACAAGGTGTCTTTTCGAGACACGGTGTGATACTTCGTGTCCATCGCTGTCGAATCAGCAGAAGGATAATTCGTCGTGTACGGATCA
Organism: Phycisphaerae bacterium; assembly: GCA_049605375.1. Lineage (GTDB taxonomy): Bacteria > Planctomycetota > Phycisphaerae > UBA1845 > UBA1845 > JADFOB01. The sequence continues at coordinate 6,514 of JBMYUM010000046.1, forward strand.
TCGTACGTGCTGTCGTACGCACCCGTATCATAGGACGAATCAGACGCGCCGGCCGTTCCAGCTCCGGTCGAGTAGTCGTCTCGTGCAACGTACGATCCATCATTCGAGGTATCATACGAACCAGAGCTGTAATCGTAATCGTCCGTTCCCATCGCCGGATCGGGCTCCATCATGCTGCAGCCAAATTGAAAACCGGAAATGAGCACAACCGCGGCGAGGATGCTTGCGTTCCTTCGCATCATCATGACCTCCTGTCAGAATCAAAGAGTATTACCTACTCAACCCATCTTACGGCAAAGACTCCCCAAGTCAACGAACTTTCAAACGCATCCGGCAACCCACACCACCCCAGGATCACATGGAGTGCCGCCAACCTGTGAATTCTTGAATCGAAACGAACCGCACCATGGCCATCCGTCATGCAACACGCCATGACATGGTGTTATTTGACAAGGTGCCTCATGCCAAGGTTGCTTATGCCAACGTTGCCCATAACAGTGCCACAACCACGGCACACCAGTTAAGCCGTGCGGTATGCGATGAAATCTTCCGTGAGTTCCTTCGTCTTCACCCCGGGCTTACCGTCACCGACCACACGCTTGTTCACAGAAATGATCGGCACGATCTCTGCCGCAGTACCGGTAGCGAAGACTTCATCAGCCACGTACAGGTCATGCACCAGCAACGTCTCCTGGCGGACTTCCAGTCCACGCTTCTCGGCGAGTTCCATGACCAGTTGCCGTGTCACGCCCTCCAGAATGCCCTCACTCGCCGGCGGCGTACGCATCACGCCGTCGCGAATCGTGAAGATGTTGTCACCCGTGCATTCACAAACCCGGCCATACGTGTTCAGCATGACAGCCTCGTCCGCGCCGGCATCCTTGGCTTCCAGCTTGGCCATCACGTTGTTGAGGTAGTTGAGCGACTTCACGCGCGGATTGGTCGTGTTCGGATGATTTCGCATGATGCTCGAGACTACACAGCGCAAGCCACGCTCGTAAACTTCCGGTGGATAAAGAGCAATCTTGTCCGCGATCACAATCAGTGTCGGATTCGCCGTGTGGACGACCGAAATACCCAACGACCCGATGCCGCGCGTCACAAGCAAGCGTATATAGCCGTCACCCGTCAGATTGTTCGCCGCCATGGTTTCCCGCATAGCCTTCGACACCTGCTCCGGTGTCATGGGAACCTCAAGGCGAATCGCCTTAGCCGATTCATACAGGCGCTTGACGTGCTCCTCTTCCTTGAAAATCCGGCCGTTATAGATACGGATACCTTCGAAGACACCATCGCCATAAAGCAGACCATGATCGAAGACACTGACCCGTGCTTCTGCAACAGGTACAATTTCATGACCGAACCAGATCATCAGTTCCGGACGCGGTGCATACGGGTTATCAGCCATTGGTTGGACCTCGGAATGTAGAGTACTCATCATGCCACCTCCCTGCCGTTACGCCTGAGGCAGCAACGGTCTTTAACCAAAGGTTAGATGACCTCGGCCGGCTCTTCCCGTATTGCGCCATCAACGAGATGCGTGCGCCGGTGTGCACGGGATGCCACCCTGGGATCGTGCGTTACCATTACGATGGTTTGGCCGTCATCATTGAACCCATCAAGTAGACTCAATATTTCAGCCCCTATCTTGCTGTCTAAGTTACCGGTAGGTTCATCCGCGAGCAAGAGCGCGGGACGGTTCACCAACGCGCGGGCAATCGCCACGCGTTGCCGCTCCCCGCCCGATAATTCCTTTGGCAAATGCTGCTTCCGGTGCGACAGACCAACGCGTTCAATCATCGCTTCTGCGTCGCGTCGGGCCGCGGCCCGGTCCGTCAACCATTGCCAGCCGCCACATGAGATCATACGTGCAATCAGCACATTCTCCAGCGCCGTCAGTTCCGGTAGCAAATGATAGAACTGAAACACAAAACCGACATCGCGGTTACAGTAAATGCGCCGACGGGCGGCGCTCATCGAAAACAACTCCTCCCCCTGGAAGACAATCGTCCCCCTGTCCGGTACGTCCAAGGCGCCAAGCAAGTGCAAGAGTGTACTCTTGCCGGATCCACTCGCGCCCGTAATCGCCACGAACTCACCGGGCAAGGCCGTCAGACTCGCAGCTTTCAACACGTGGACGTCTTCCCGCCCCATGCGGTACCGCTTGTGCAGGTCGTTGGCTTCAAGGATTGACTTATTCATATCGGAGCGTCCGTACAGGCCAGACTCGTCCCGCAATCACCGCCGGTATAAGAGAACCCAGCATGGAGGAAATCACGGCGACAACCGCAATCCAAAATGCATCCCAGGTCTTGACCGTCTCAGGTATTCGATCAAACGTGTAGACCTCTGCACTCCACACCCTCAGGTTGGGATTCAACTGCGCCAGTGCATCCTGGATGTCGTTGATGTTCCAGACAAAGGTCGAACCAAGGATCGTCCCCAGTACCGATCCGACAATCCCGATGGCCAGTGCATAAATGACAAACATGGACGCGATCCCCTGCGACGAGGCCCCCAACGACTTGAGGATGCCGATATCGCGAATCTTCTTCTCCACGATCATGTAGAAAATACAACCCAGCAGAACAATCGCGACAACGCTGATCAGGCTGAAAAGTACCGTGACGAGAATCTTCTCCTTCTCCACCGCCGCAATGAGGGAACGCTGAATATCCTCCCACGTCATCACACGCACCGACTGCAACTGATCCCACGCACTGCCCGAAATGTTGTCCGGCAACGAAAGCTTGAAATTCTCCCACGCATCAGCCACCTGAGAGCGCCCGGCATTCAATTCAACACCGTCCGCCAGACCAACCAGAAGCTGATTGGTTCGCGCAACCGAAACATCACCATCCTCAAGTTCCATGTTGTTCATCGCCAGGCGTTGCTGGAGCATGTCGAAATCAACGTAGACGCAAAGCGAGTCGATGTCATAAATCCCGGTACGTGAATCGTCCACGTAACGACAGGGGATCTTCACCGGCGGCGTTCCGGATAGATTACCCTGATCGGTCAGGGGTAAGACGGTCAGCGACATGATCGCGCCGCGCGCATAAATGCGATCGAACTTCCCATCCGGACGACGCCAGTTGATCACATCACATCCCGGAATCACACCGGGGAACTCGGGCCCCTGGTACTCGGGTGGCCCGGCCTTGGCCTTGAAACTGAGCTGCGCCGGCAAGGTTCGCGAACTCTTCGGCGACGTCAGCTCAAGCTCGGTCGCCATCTCTCGCTCCTTCTCACTCGGATTCGACGCCAGCCACGACTTCTGCGCCTCTTCGAACGGAGGAGGAAATTGAAAGGAAGATGAACCAGGATCGAGCCCGACCACAGGAGCGCCGGCGGGTGCAAGGTTAGTGGTACCGGGGAAGAAACGATCGTAGTGAAGCCCCTTCAGAAAATCGTTCACCGCCCCGTAATCGCGCAGACGAACCCCCAGAATCTGGACGGGCTTCGTTCTCTTGGACTGAGGCTCACGCAAAATGCCATACGTGTGAATGGTCGGCGTTACCGTAGTGACAAGGTCCGGATGTTTCTCGGTCAGGTAGCTGGCGAACTCCGCGTAGTACGGGAAGCCCTGCATGGAACCGGTATCCAGCACGATCTCACTGTGCAGACCACGCGACCGGGCCTTAATCGTATCAACGAACCCACCCATGACGCTCAATACAACCAGCACCATGGCGACGCAGAGCGTCACACTGGCGACGCCGAAGATCGCAATCAGCTTCGTATGCAAGTATCGCCAGGCAAGGAACCACTTATACATCAGCTACCACTCACCCATTCCGTCGAAGCGACTCGATGACATCATCCAAACCACCATTCCTCTCACGGCCTCTACCAAGGAAGACTCATTCCGAAGAAGCCGGCGGCGATTCACTGCCACCATCACGCTGCGGACGCTGTAACGGGAACAGAATCACGTCGCGAATGCTCGGACTATCCGTCAAGAGCATCACCAAGCGATCAATGCCGACGCCCAGCCCCCCGGCCGGCGGCATGCCATATTCCAGCGCGGTAACGAAGTCCTCGTCCATCACCGCCATGGTCTCTTCTTCTTCGCCCTTCAGCGATCGCTTGAAATTCTCTTCCTGGACCGCGGGGTCATTGAGCTCGGTATAAGCATTCCCCAATTCCATACGGCAGACAAAAGCCTCGAAACGAAGAGCAATGTTGTTATCTTCCGGATGACGGCGCGTTAATGGGCAAATATCAGCCGGATAGTCGCAAACGAAACAAGGCTGCTCGAGATGCGACTCGACGGTGGCCTCAAAAACCTCATTCACGACGACCGCATCATCCAGGCGCCCTTCATCAATACCAAGCGACCGGGCCTTCTCACGTACCGCCGGGAAATCGCGCCAATCGACACCCGCATGCTCACGCAACAAATCGGCATAGCGCAGTCGAGGCCACGGCGGGGTATAGTCAAGCACCGTACCGTTGAACACGCCGACCATCCGACCGCCTTCAATACCCTTGCAGGCTTCCCGATAAGCCTCCAGGTGATTTTCTTCAGCGAACGCCCGGGCATCGTCAGCACTCTTGGACTCCTCAAGACGAGCACACTCGGCTTCGATCTCGGCTCGACGAGCAGGTATGGCATGCTGCGCAGACACGGCAAAGGAAGCGGCCACCATCTGCTCCACACGCTCCATCATGACCTCGTAGTCACCATACGCCTCGTAGAGCTCGATCATGGTGAACTCTGGGTTGTGCCGAGTGCTGATGCCCTCATTACGAAAGTTGCGTGAAATCTCGAACACACGCTCCAGGCCGCCGACCAGCAGTCGCTTCAGATAAAGCTCCGGACTGATTCGCATGAACAACTGCATATCAAGCGTGTTGTGATGAGTGGTAAACGGACGGGCCGCAGCACCACCGTAAATCGGCTGCAGCACCGGCGTTTCAACTTCAATGTACTCATGCTGCGTAAGAACATCCCGAATCGCCTGGATGATACTGCTTCGCTGGCGGAATACGTCGCGAACGCCCGGATTCGCAAACAGATCCACGTATCGCCGGCGATACCGCATGTCGACGTCCGTCAGTCCATGCCACTTCTCCGGTGGCGGAAGAATGGACTTGCACAGTATGGTGAGTGAATCGCACCACACCGTGAGCTCACCCGTCTTGGTCCGCCCGATGATGCCCTCCACTCCGATGATGTCGCCAAGGTCCAGTTTCTTAACCAGAGGCCAACTCTCTTCAAGGTCCCCTTTGCTGAGACCAATCTGGATCTGCCCACGCGCATCGCGAATGGTCATGAACGCAAGCTTGCCCATGACCCGGCTCCACAGAATCCGGCCGGCAATACGGACACGATGATCGCTCTTGTCGCCGCCCTCAAGCGGCAGGCCTTCACCGACAGATTGAACCTCCGGGATCGCAACCACGTCAGCAAATCGACGACCATAAGGATCAATGCCCAATTCACGGAGAGCATCTCGCTTCACCCGCCGTGCCTGCTTATGTTGACTGCTTTCTACTTCACTCATGACCGAGATGAACTTCCAATTTCAATGATGAATCTCAACAACGGTACGCGCCGGCTATTCAACCATGACGGCGACCTGCGACCACCGACTGACATCGACGCGAACCGATGCACCGACGCCCTCAGCGACACACGTCAACCATCCCTGATCCAACTGAGCACACGGGTGGATCGTCAAAAGAACCGCATGTGAAACGCGTGGCCCGCCTTGATTGTCCTTAGGGAAGGTCCGGCAGCTCGCTCCGGAATCACCCGGATCATGCCCATTCCGAAAAGTGCCCATTCCGAAAAGCGCCCGTTCCGGTTTGTGATCGTTCCGGTGAGTGCCCATTCCGGTGAGTCCCGTTCCATGCTGCGTTCTTTTCTCAGGGCAATTTTCGCCAAGCCGCATGGCGTGACAAACACAACCAACCCTGGCTACGGCGAACGCAACGGAACGAACCGGCTGTTCGAAGTCTGCCACCCTCCTGGCGGCCTGACGGACCATCCCTGATGTCTACATCGAGGCGATTCAAATAGTAGCAGTGAAGCAGATTGGCGGCAAACCGCTACAGGCACCGATGCCGGTGGAACAGGCCACCATGACGATTTCATACAACGCCCGCTGACTTCGTCGCCCCACCCAAGACCGGAGAAATGGCCGTACCCAGCAATTCACCGCACAGGACACCCCCTTTTCACTCCGGATCAGCGACTTTTTTTGACATAAGCCGATGGTTGTGAGAAACTTAGGATCGATCGAACGGGGCGAGTGGGGTGTGACATGCGTAAGCACACTCAGGCGTCACCCAGGAATGTCTGCTTCGGAATCTTCCATGAATCTGGAAATGCTGAAGTCGAAGTTGCACCAGGCGTGCATCACCGACAGCAACGTCATGTACGAAGGAAGTCTCGGCATCGATAGCGCCCTGATGGAACGTGTCGGGCTGCACCACTACGAGAAAATCCTCGTCTCCAACATCAACAACGGCGCCCGTTTTGAGACTTATGTCATTCCGGAAGCACCCGGCAGCGGAAAAATCGTTCTGAACGGCGCTGCGGCACGCCTCGGCGCGGTGGGTGATCGAGTCATCATCATGGCATTCGCGTTCATCGACGAAGCAGAAGTTCGCGAAAAGCGGTTCAAGCCGAACGTCATCCGGCTCGACGAAAACAATGTCCCCGAGAAACAACTCTCCTCGGCAAACGAAACGTCAGTAGCTGCAATTCAGTAAGCGTGGCGCCCGACCTTCGGCAACGTCACCGACTGACTTACTGCAACTGGAACTCCGGCAGCATGAAGACCGCACGCAGAAAGTCCTTATGCTTGCCCTTCCGCGCGAATGACTTCGGATTGATCCGCTGATTTTCATCCCCAAGCAGATCCACCAGATCTGACCGCTGATCCTCACCGATCGGAATCGCGACGACGCGACGGACCAGATCGTCCGTCATCACGCCCGCACGCAACGGCCGATCCCCCATGAGTCCAGCAAAATCAAGCGGCTCCCCGATCTCAATCACCGGAAGCGGACACGCGTGAAACTTGGCCCGAGAGGGAAGATCCGCAACGACCGACGCCCGTACCGCCGCATGTTCCTCCAGCCTCGCCTGCCGACGTCGCCTGGCCCCCTTCGACGTACCGTTAATGAGGACAGCGGCAAACTGCTCCCGTTTCAGGAACGTAGACGGCGTCAGCCACGTTTTTCCACCATCCCAGCCTTTGACATTCGGAGGTTGAAACAGATTCTGCCCCATGTCACCGAGCATGCGCGCCAACGCATGGTAATCAACGTTCGTGTGATCCAGCATGCGTAACGTACCGACGACAAGGTCAACCGGACTCTTGATCTGCGTACCGATCACGTGATCAGCGTAAAACGCCTCACTCAGGAACAACGCACGCAGACTCGCCGCCATATCGTAATTCGTCGAACGCAGCTTTTTCGCCATGGCTTGAATCAGCTTGGGCGATGGATCATCGTGAACGAAGTAAAGAAGTAACTTCTTCGCCAGATGCTCTGCCGTCGCCGGGTGGTGAAGCACAATGCGTAAGATGTCATCACCGGTTAACTGGCCTCGCTGACCCAGAAATGTCTTGGTGCCGCGATCATGCCAACCCCGCCGGAAACGAAAACCCTGGGGCCCCACGGCCCATCCGGTAAACGCCCGGGCTGCCTCGGCGATATCCTGTTCTGTGTAATTCCCCGTCCCGAGCGTAAACAACTCAAGCAACTCGCGCGCGAAGTTTTCATTCGGATGCTGCTTGCGATTCGACGCACCGTCGAGATAGCGAAGCATCGCCGGATCCCGCGCAACCCCAGCCAGCAACGCGTCGAAACGACCCAACGCGTGTTGACGGAACAGGTGATTCTGCTCCGCCATCAATCGAGTACTTTTGACCTCTTTCGCCCCGGACGTGAAATGACCATGCCAGAACAGCGTCATCTTCTCCCGCAAGGGAAATGACGTCGTCACCATTTCGCGCAGCCACCAGCCACGCAACGCCGATAGGTCCACCGCACTGATGGTCCGAAGGCGCCGCCGCATGTCGGCCCGTTCCTTGTCTGACAGCTGCTTCAGATACGAAAGGACAATCCCGGGCTTTTCAGCGTAACTCACAGGCATGCGCTTGGCGGCCTCCGCGGCCGTCACCGCGCTCGTTGGCATTGGCTCTCCGCCGTTCCCCGAGATCACGAAATTCACTGCTTTGACAAGCCCCATGTCGGCCAGCGTCTGAATCTGCTCAGGGGTTGCGCCGAATCCTGATCGCCTTGCGAGATGAGCCGCTCGCTCATAATCGAATCGCTGAGCCGGACGCAGACTCTCTCCGGAAACCGCCTGGACAAAGAGCAGACAGAGCAGCAGGCTCAAACCGCCTGATACGCACCGCCTGTGGAAGAACTGACCCGTAACGGCCGGTTCCCCTAGCCCATGTTGAATTCCCTTCGTCGTTTCCATAGTCTGCCTAACGCCTCGATCGGCCATTTATTGTCAATCAGCCACCAATAACAGCATACCACGCAGGGACCCAACGGTTCCAACCTTGCCCGGTCTGTACCATCAGCTGACGACGCCCGGCGAGCACGAGCGGCACGGGCCAGTCCACAGTATCCGATAATTCAAGCTTGGCAGGGCCGTCCTCCGCGAAACCGGGCCCACGCCGACGCACCCGGCAAGCTTTCGATCGTTTTCAACCATGACCACATCGTGGTACGATCCCACCAGCATGGAGGCAGCACGACCGCCTTGCATTATCGTCGTTTTGAATTTGAAGTCCCGGACCCCGGCGTGTGCCCTGTC
>JBMYUM010000047.1:0-9613 GCA_049605375.1 Phycisphaerae bacterium
TGAACGCAGCAAGGAAACCGTGTATTACGGCGTCGGCGATGAGTTCGATGGCGGTCAACTTGTCTACATCCATACGTCCGGTGTGCTTGCCCGCCACAAGATGAGCAAGAACAACGACATGGGTTACTTCGCGTACCCACTCGGCGATAAGGTCGCCAATGGTGTGGAAGCCAAGGGGCTGGAAGACCTGCCGCGACTGCAATGGGCGGCCGATTGGTTCACCGAACAGGATGCGCTCAATCCACCGCCTCCGCCAGAGACCGGCGATGAGGACGCTGCCGCTGAATCAGCCGAGACGGACAAAGAAGCACGCAGCAACAACGACGCGAATAAAGAACAACCGAAGGCGGCGACGGCCGCCGCTCGCGAATCGGATCAGGCGGTTGATCCGGCAAAGGCCGATGGGAACGCCGGTAAGCAGGCGCCACCGAATCGCCCGGGCACCCGAAACCGCAGCAATCCCGGCGCAACGAACGCTCGCAACGCGGCAACGAATCGCTCCAATCGCAACCCGGCGGCGAATGTCGGGAACCAGCCACCAAAGGGGGCCGCGCCGAAGGCGTCCGCAACCGATGCAACGAACAAAGCCGGCAAGCCTGCGACGACCAGCAACCGTCGGACGAGCCGTCCGAACAACGCTGCAAGGCCACCGGCCGAAGAAACGAACCGAACAAGTCCTGCACGCGGCGCGCCAGCCAGGCCCGAAGTCGCCGGGAATAAGAATTCCCCGAAGAGCGGCGCCCCGAAGAACGACCGCGAAACAACAAAGAGCACAGAGAAGAAGACCGCGAAAAACAAGAACGCTGAAAACCAGAACGCTGAAAACAAGGGCGAAACACCCGCTTCGACTGAGCAGGCAAAGCCCGCGCAAACAAGAAGTCGAACGCCGGCCAACAGGGCATCCGGTTCCAACTCTCGAAACACGGCGAAAGAAAACTCGAACGGCGCCCGCCGACCGCGGTCTCGCCGTCAGATGAAACCGCGGACGCGACCCGGATACGGCGAACGTAAGCGAATGCGTCCCGGTTCTCGCGGTGGGAAAAGAGGGACGAGTGGAAGTCCCGATCCGAATGAGAATTAGGGAAAAAGCTATCGAGAACCCGCTGATTGGCGGATTCTCATCACGGCACCGGCGACGGAGCCGTTTTCTGTAACCAGAGACAGTTGCAACTGAAGTCATACAGGGATGTATAGAGTAGCGTGCCACGGGTTCGTACCGTTTGGGGAACTCTGGTGGAGGGCACGCGACCGCAACTTGGGAGCATAGGTAATGGTACGGGTAGAAATGACGACGAATTCGGCAGGCCTCACGCCGGTGAAGCGGCAGGTAAGGCTGTGCGACTGGCTGTCGATGTCCGTTGCAGCATGGGTTGCAGCTGGTGTGATGGCGTTCGCACCGCAGGCATTTGCCCTTGGCGACGGCTCGGCCCCATTCGGCGAGATTCAGTCGGGATCGGGTGCCAAGGGTGCGCCGTCGCAGGCCAAGGATCCGAACAAGCCGGGTCCGGATGACCCCATCCGCGGGCTCGACGAATCCAAACTGCCGGAAAGCGTCCGCAAACGACTGGAAGCCGCGCGCCAGCGCGAGCGTGAACGTCGTGATGGCAAGGGTGACGATTCCGAGCCGAACAACACCCGCCGACCCGGTCGAAGCAACCAGCCCAAGTCGACGGCCCCGCCCAAGGGCCGTCCGCCCAAGCGCGGTGCTCCCAAAGCAGATGACGGCGAAGCCGAACAGTCAAAGATGAACGTCCCGCCAAAGGGCCGCACCGGGCGTCCGAAAGTCGGCAACCCCGCCAATGCCGGTGACGACGGCAAGACGCCGAACCGTCCCAAGCGAGGCAACCGCAATCAACGCAGCACCCCGAAGAGCGGCCAAGAGCCGGCCGGTGCCGGAGGACGTGCAAACACCGCGCGAAACACGCCCAACCGCGCGACCCGCGACAGCGGCGCTGACCGCGGACGCAGCGAACCGGCGTCCCAAGGCAAGGCCATCAACCTTCCACCGGTTGAAGATGTCGTGCCGGCCGAAGAGCGCATGTACGCTGTCACGTTCGAAGATGTAACGTATGAGCAGCTCCTGGAGGGCGTGAACCGGCTCACCGGTCTCGCCATCCTCGGTGAATCACCGCGCGACGGGAAGGTCAGCTTTGTCTCGGATGAAGAGATCAGTTTTGAAGAACTGTTGCGCCGTGTTCGCGAGTTGCTCTACGAGTACAAGCCACACGATCCCTATTGGATGCGTCGTACCCCGACCGGGCTGAAGGTGGTTCGCATCAGCGATGAGTACCGAAACCTCCCGCCGAGTCGCATTTACTCCAGTGTCGATGCCTACCGAGCTGACAAGCTTGCGGAAGATGAGATCGCGCTGGTGAAGTATACACCGAACGCGGGTTCGGTATCGAAGCTCGCCATCGTTCGTGACTTCATGCCGGACTATGTCCGCATCGCACCGTTTGAAGGTGAAAACGCGATCACCATTTTCGCCGTCGTTCGTGACATCGAAAAGTACCTCGAGTTGATCGATCGCATTATTGGCAGCAACAAGAACGACATTCGACCGCTCGAAGTTATCCCCGTTGAGAATGTCGCTGCCAGCCTGGCTTGGGAATCAATCCAGGCTTTGATGGCCGTCGAGGCGGAAGGTCGACGCGGCGGTTCGCGCGGCGGTTCGCGTGGTGGCCGAGGTGGTGAAAGCCCACTCGGTAACATTCCTGAACCTGAGGTCAGCGTTGTTCCGGACGACAACCAGGGCGTTCTCATCGTGCGAGCCATGCAGGATAAGATCGATGAGATCAAAATGCTGCTGACCGTGATTGACGTTGATACCGGCGTCAGCTTCTCACCGATCGTCGTGCCGCTGAAGCACGTGCTTGCAGATGACATCATTCCAGTCATCGAGAGCATCATCCAGGCCAGCGGTGACGGTGGTGGTGACAGCGGTTCGAGTGCTCGACCGCGATCACGCGGTTCCAAGCGCAAGGGCAAGCGCAAGGCATCTTCCGGTGGATCCGTGTCCGCGACGGCGGATGGCATCACGCTGATTTCTCATCCCAGCGGTAAAGCGATCGTGGTGGTTGGACCGGAAGATACGCAAGAAGAAGTGAAACAACTCGTCGAGCAGTTCGACGTGGCCAGCGACGACAAACCGCGATTCATCGCGCTCAAGTACAGCGATCCGGCCGATATCGAAGCCACCATCACGACATTGATGGCGGGTTCCGAAAAGGGCGCCCAGACCAACTTTACGCTCGTGGCAGATGCCAACAGCAACGGTCTTTGGTACCGGGGCTCGGAAGATGATTTCATCACGGTGACCGAACTCGTTGCCTCCATTGATGTCGAGGCGTCCGAAGTTGGGCTCCATGTCGTGCGCCTGAAAACACGGTTGCCGTCGTTCGTCGTATCGGTACTGCAGTCGTTCGATACCACCGGTGGATCGTCGTCAGGAAGTGGCGGCGGTAAAGGCAGCCCGCGCCGTCGTGGCAAGAGTGTCAGTGCCGGTGCTGCGTCACAGGCCGGCAAGTTCACGCCCGATGACGAGAACATGCGTCTCTTCATCCTCTGTACCCAGGAAGAGTGGGAAGGCTACAAGCCCATCATTGACGAGTTGGAAGCCGAAGTTGAGCAGCCCCCGGCGTTCGTGACGTTCCCGATTGAATACTGCACGCCAGCCGAAGCCTTGCAGAAGCTGCAGTCACTGATGGATTCCGGCGAACCGAAGCGCGGAAAGCCGGCAGGTGGTGCTATCCGATTCACCACCGCCGACGATGCCATCATTGTAGCCGGCGCATCGCGCGACGAACTCGAACGAATTACGGAACTGCTGAAGATCGTCTGCGTCGAACGCGAGCGGATCACGCGCACGTTCGAAATCCAGTTCATCAACCCGGAAGAAATGATGGGGATCATCGAAGAACTGGCATCGGATGGCGGCGATGCCACGGCCGCTCCACGTGGTCGCCGCAAGCCGGGAGAGACGGCAACCGTCAGCAGCTCGGGCATGACCATCGTTCCGGTCGGTAAGAAGCTTGTGATTCGCACCGATCCGCAAAAGATGGAAGAGGTCGCCAAGCTGATCGAAGAATTTGATATCGAAACCGGCGCGACCTCCATGCGCATCTTCAACGACTTCCCACCGGGAACAGACGTCGAAGCGCTGGCTGAAAACGTTCGCTCGTTCACGCTGCAGGGCAAGCAGAAGTTGCGCGGTAAAGATGAACCGCAAGGTCCGCAGATCGTGCCGCAGCCTGAATCAGGTCGCATCGTCGTCGTGGCCGGTGCCAAGGAATTGGCCGAGATCGAAGAGATCATTGAGGTCCTTAAGACCGAACGCACCGTTCCCGCTTTCGTGACCGAACTTGTCGACGTCTACTTTGCCGATCCCGGCGAGGTTGTTGAACTTGTCGCGCCAATTCTCGAAATGCGTGTGAACCAGCTGATCGCTGAGGGCCAACTCACGGGTATGCCCACCCCGCCAAGCGGTGGCGGCAAGGCCCGACCCGGTCGTGTCAAACGCGGTGGAGAAGGTGGTGGCGGTGCAGCCAGTACCGAGTGGTTCCATATGGACCCCGATCCGCGTCAGCGACGCGTGGTTGTCACCGCGCCGCAGATCGTCATCGATCACGCTGTGACCATTATCAAGCAGTTTGATGATGAAGGCGTCACCGAAGATATGATCGAGAAGCTCATCGAGCTCGAAAACACCTCGGCCACAGATATGGTCAAGACCATCAGCGAGCTGATGGGCAACAAGGCACGCGGCGCTGGCGCGAAACGTGCAAAGGGTGGTCGTGCGCAAGGTGAAGTGGCGACCGGCGAATTCTCGATCGCCGAAGTGGGTAGCAACCTTGTTTTCCTTCGCGGTATGCCGGAGCTGGTCGAACAGGCAGCTGGCTGGGTGGAGCAGTTCGACTCCCGCGCCACCGCACCGTCAAAAGAAATTCGAGTCTTCAACCTGGAATGTGCTGACCCCAAGCAGGTCACCGACTTTATCGTCAACACCGTCCAGCCGACCGACGAAAAGCCAGGCCGTCGCAAGGGTGCTCCGATTCGCCCGCGTGGTCGTGGCGGTCGAGGGCAGGATGATGAAGAAGAGGAAGACGAGTGGGTTACGAAAATCACCCGCGCTGCCGGTGACATCTACATCGAAGCCGACCTGATTGCAGATCAGCTCATTGTCTCCGCGACCTCCGAACGCTTCATCGACATCGCGTCGATTATTGAGCAGTTTGATGACTGCGAAAACAACGAGCAGATGGGTATCTCCAAAAAGGTCCCGTCGTTCACCTACGAACTGAAATTCGCAAAAGATGCGCTCAACGCTGCGTGGGATCTTGAGAGTGTTCTGTCGGACCTCTGGCCCTATGAAGAAACCCCGAAGGTCTCGTCGGCGTTCTGGGCAGACGTGCTGATCATCGAGTATCCGCACGAAGAGCACTTCCCGGAAATCGTCGAATTCATCGAGAAGTACATCGATAAACCGGCGCCGGAGGACACCAAACCCAAGCGAATGGTGCTGAGCGGTCTGAAGGGCCTGTCGCCTGAAGATGTTGCCCGCATGCTGCGGGATCAGAATCCGAACATCAAAGTGAAGATCATCGATCGCACCGAGAAGAAGGAATCTGACTTCCCGAACATCGATCGAATCAATCCGTGCGTCACGTCGGCGTCGTTGAACGAACGTGTCAGCAGCTTCATGAGCATGCTGGCTTCCGTCGATGCCGCGCTGATGCAGGCAGGCGACCCGCCGTCAGGCGATGACAGCGGAAGCCCGACACCACCCGAACGCGAAATCCGCAACGAGACGCGCCGGGTTACCCAGCCGAAGCGAAGCGCTGAGAATCCCGAAGAGGAACAGAGTGCTGGCGAAAGCAAGCCGCGCAGCCGCGCCGCCATCGCCAAGAGCGTCGGTGGTGAAGAGTCGCCGGAAGTGACCATCTACTACGATCTGGAACTGAACCAGATCGTGATTGAAGGTGCACAGACCGAACTCGATCAGATCGAAGAGACGTTCGAACTTCTGAAAGAAGAAGCGGAAGAAAGCGGCGAAGGTCCACCCGATATTCGCGTTTACCGTGTCAAGCACATCGACGTCAACACGGCCGCCGCCGTGCTCGATCAAATGTTCAACGCGACACGCCAGCAGCGTCAACAGGCGCAGCGTGCCGCCCAGCAGGCACAGCGCCAGCGACAGGCGCAGGAACGTGCCGCACAGCAAAGAGGCCGGCGAAACCAGAACCAGGAGGAAGATGATCGTCGTGGCGGTCGTCGACAGGCCGAGCAGCAGCGTCAGCCGCAAGCACCGCAGCTGCCGCCGACCAGCGTTCGTATCTATCCGAACGAGCGCGACCGAACGCTGATTCTTCGTGCAGATGCTACGCAATATCCGGCGATTCTCGAACTCCTGTCGATCATCGACCGCCCGAAGCCCATTGAAAGTACCTTCAAGACATTCCAGTTGAAGAAGCTTAACGCGACGGAAGTGGAAAGCCTGCTCGAAACCATGCTCGGACTGGACGTGCCGCGCCGTCGCGCCCGCACAGGTGCAGGAAACCAGGCACAGCGTCGAGGTGGAAACCAGCGCCGGTCGGCTGAGATTCAGCCCGGTCAGAATATGCCGATGACGATCACGACGCCGACGGTCGACGGCACCGCCGTGCTCGGCGTGGATCCGAGTGACATCAAGATTTCCAGCAACGAAGACGCAAACACGCTCCTCGTCATGGCACCGGAAGCGGCGATCGAACGTATCGGTGAGATCATCCAGCAGCTGGAAGAACAGAACGACGCCGAACGCGTCTGGCAGAGTTGGGAATTGAATTACGCCGAAGCCGGTGAAGTCGTCGAGTACCTTGAAAGCTACTTCGGTGGTGGTAAGCGAGAAGGGCGACGCGAAGGTGGCGGTGGACTCAGCGCTTCTGGTTTGAACGCGCCCGCGTTCGTCTCCTACCCGCGACTGAACATGGTGTCGGCGCAGGGCTCAACCGAACAGCTCGACGACATCAACAAGCAGATCCAACTTCTCGACATTCGCGGCGAAAGCAGCGAGTGGGAAACCGTTCCACTTGCCAAGGCGGATGCTGCGCAGGTCGCCGAACAGTTGACGCAGATGTTCTCGACGTCCGGTGGCTCCAGTGGCGGCAAACGCCGACGAGGTGGTGGAAGCGGTGACAGCGGCGCCGGTCCGGAATTCGTCGGCGAAGAAGGCAGCCGAATTCTTTTCTACTCCGCTCCGGAAGCAATGCGAGAAGAAATCCTCTCGGTTGTGGAGCAGATTGAAGCAACAGCTGTCGCTCAAACCAAGCCGCGAATCATCGAACTCAAGTTTGCCAAGCCGACTACGGTCGCCGAAGCGATTCAATCGGCCTATGGCAGCAACAGCGGTGGAAAGCGGGGCCGTGCCAATGCCCAGTTCAGCATCACCGGTCACGATCCGTCGGAACGCCTGTTCGTCGTTGCGGATGACGAAACATTCAAGGAGATCGCGTCACTCGCGGTCACGCTCGACAAGGCGCCGAAGCCAGGATTCGATTTCCGCGTTTTCCCGTTGGTTCACGCCGACGCGAAGAAGGTCTACGGCCAGCTGTCGAACCTGATGAAAGACTACCTGACCCAGGTTCGCGGGCAGGGCGGAACCGAACCGTTCAGTGCCGAAGTCGATCAGAAGTCGAACTCACTCGTCGTGCTGGGAAGCCCGGCTGTCTTTGGCTTCCTGGAAGAAAACCTGCGCAAGATCGACATCCCGGCCAACGCCAAGAGCCCGCCGGGTTTCTTGATGGTCGCGCTTGAGAACGCCGTAGCACAAGAAGTAGCCCAGAATATCAACAAGCTGTGGAGCGATCGCAACCTGCCGGATGGCGAAACACCGCCGCAGGCTGAAGCGAACCGCTCGACCAATACGTTGATCGTCAAGGGTACGCAGGCACAGATTGACGAGATCAAGAAGCAGTTCGTTGATCCGCTTGAACAGAATAAAGTACCGAACTTGATTACCGAGACGTTCCAGCTCGAACATGCGCAGCCGGAAGAAGTTGCGGAGACGATCAACAAGATCTTCGAAGACAAGCGTCGCGTTCAGAAGGAAATCAACAAGGACAAAGGCTCGCCGATCGACTTCGTCGTTGTGGCAACGCCTGATGTCGTCACGCGGCAGGTGATTGTGCAGGCGGGTGAGAACAATCTCGAGTTTATCCGTAATCACATCAGCGTACTTGATCGACCGGAGAACGCAGTTACGACCGCAGTCAGTATGCGCGTTTACCCGATCAAGTACGCCGAACCGGGAAGCGTTGCGAACATCATTACGCAGTGGGCGCGCGAGCGCAACAAGGGGCGTAAGAACGTCTCAGCCAGCGAAATGGTGACGGCCGTTGCAGAGAACGGAACACGCAGCGTGGTGGTGACTGCCAGCGAAGGGAACCACCTCACGATCAAAAGCATGATCGACGATCTCGACGACGAGAGTGTTGCAACGCGCCAGCGCCAGAAGCACGTCTTGACGTTGAAATATACGAGCGCTGGTGAAGTGACGAATCACTTCAACCAGATCTTCCGCAACGCGACCCGTCGTCGTGGCGATCCGGGGCCGTCGTTCGTCGCCGATCGCAATTCGAATGCTGTGATCGCCAGCGTCAACGAAGAAGAAATGGTCGAAGTGGAATCGCTTCTGACCACACTCGATGTCGAGCCGCCGTTGGATGCCACGCGGTCGACCGAAGTCTACACGCTCAAGTACGCCGACCCGGGAAGCCTCAACAACGTGGTCCTCAACATGTTCCGATGGGACCGCCGCGGTGAAGCCAGCCCGGCCGAGCAGGTGACGTGTGCCGCTGACTGGGGGACGCGTTCGTTGATCGTTACGGCTTCGACCAAGAATCATGCCATCGTTTCGGCCATGATTGAGAAGGCAGACGTTGAGTCGGCCCTCAAGAAGGAAGACCACATCTATCAGTTGCAAAACGCGGACGCTGCATCAATCGAGCAGACGCTGCGGAACGCCCTGCAGAGTCGACGCCGTACAGGTCGCGGTGAGCAACCGGTTAACGTCGTCGCTGATGTCGCGACCAACAAGCTGATCATCACGGCTACCGCGACGGAATACGAAGAGATGAAGTCGCTGATTGAGGCGCTCGATACCGAAGAAGCCATGCTCAACGAAGTTCGCGTGGTACCGTTGACGTTCGCAGATGCGAATGAACTACAGCGTGCCCTCAGTGAAACGCGACAGAAGCCGGGCGGCGGAGGCCGTCGTGGTGGCGGTGAGCTGGTCGGCGGCGTCCGAATCGCTGCGCTGCCGCAGGGCAACGCCCTTGTACTGAGCGGTCCGAAGACCGAAATCGAAGAGCTCGCGGCCCAGGTCGAAGAAATGGACACCCAGGGTGCCCTGGCTTCCGCACCGCGAGAATTCAAGCTCGTCCACGCACCGATGGATCGCGTGGTTCCGGCCCTGCAAGAGATGTTTGTCGACGGCGGTGGTCGCGGTGGCCGCGGCGGTCGTCGAGGTCAGCAGCCACCGGTGATCACCGGACTTCAGGCCAACAACAGCATCCTGGTCAAAGCCAGCCCGCAGGAAATGTCTGATATTGAGACAATGATCGCCACACTAGATACG
>JBMYUM010000047.1:9623-15243 GCA_049605375.1 Phycisphaerae bacterium
GGAAGAACTGGCCGAGCAGCCAAACTTCAAGCTCATCGGCGTTCCCACCGGGTTCGGTATGGCAGGTCTGGAAGATCTCGCCTCCAAGGTGCAGGATTCGGTGAACGAGAGTGCCGAGCAGAAGAATCGGAGTCGCGCGGGCGGTGGTCGAGGTGGTCGCCGAGGCGGCAACACACCGTCCATCACCGTTGTTGCGGATATGCGAAGCAGCAGCCTGATCGTCTCTGGTGACCCCATGCTGTTCGACGACGCCGAGGAATTGGCTGGTATGCTGGCCTCTCAGAAGCGCGTTGGCGAGCCTACGATCAAGACGATCAAGATCAAGAACCTGAACCAGGATGTGGTGGAACGCCTGCTGCAGCAGCTCACGCAGGGGGCTGGAGACGGCAATTCCGCACGTCGCGGTGGGCGAAGCGGTCGAACGGGTCGGTCCGGTGGTGCGAACAACCGCCGGGGCGGCAACCGTAACCGTCGCAATCGCTAGGCGGATTTCCGAACCGGATCGACTGGCGAATATGGGTTGATCTGGACGATAAATCGCAATATTAAGCCTGTGAGCACGGTTTTCGCTTGAAACTGGTGCGCACGGGCTGCTTGCGTGTACGGGCGAGACCCGATGGCACGCGACGGTCTGCAGGGAGGCTGAGAGGGAACACGCGTCGGGCAACCGATCCTACCCCGCCATCTTCCGATTCTGATGCAGGCGTCTGGCGATTGGGCACGGGCCTTGAGTTTCAAGAGCGGGCCAAGTTTCCCGCGACTGAATTCGGTGCACCCGTGTACAAGAAGCGTACTTCAAACAGTAACGATCCGGGCAGCCGGTAACGAACCTGGCCTGGCCCGCTTTTCATGACGCAGGAACGATACTCATGAAGCACTCAGCGAACGAAACGGCAACGCGGTCTTCCGAAAACGTAGATGCACGCATTCACTCCGGTGTGCGTCGCGGCCGTAAGCCTTTCGCCTCCGCCTTTAGCATGTTTGTTCGCGGCACCTCGATGTTGCTGGTTGGCGCGCTGCTCTTCGGCAGCCTTCCCGCCCTGGCTCAGCAGGCGGCCGGTGATCAGCAGCCCACCGCCGGTCTGAGTGATGCGGATTTGGCCGCCATCCTGGATCAGATTCCGCAGGAAGATCTCAACGCGCTCTTCGGTGCTGAAATCAACCTGGAATTTGTTGATGACACCGTTGTCATCACCGGTCCGGAAGATCAGGTGAAGACGTTCGAACTCTTCCTGCGCACGCTCGACGAGACCGGGGAAGAAAAGGTGTTGGAACTGGTCCGTGTCGAGCGGCGTGATGCCAACGAACTTGCACAGACGATTGAACCCGTCCTGCAGGAAATGACCACCCAGCCGAACCGACCGGCCGAAGATGAGATCTCCATCAAGGCACTGTCGGCAACGTTGCTCATTGTGTCGGCCTTGCCCAGCGACATGGATCTCGTACTCGAGACCATTGAACTCGCCGACGAAGATGACGGCTTCGGTGAATTCGAACAGCTCGTCTTCCCGATCAAGTACCGTCGCGCGAGCGAAGTTGGTGAAGAGCTGAGCGACATCCTGAAGAAGCTGAAAGAGCGCCAGGGTGAATCGGGCACCAAAGCCGAAACACAGGTCATTCCAAACAACGCCAACAACACGCTTCTTGTGATTGCTCCGGAATCAGAACGCCAGACGATTCAGAAGCTGATCGACGAATTGGATGTCGAGCCGGTGGAAGGTTTCAGCGAACTCAAGCTGACGATCTTCCCGCTGCGTCACAGCAAAGCCAATGATCTGGCCGACGTCGTCACCTCACTTCTCGAAGAGAGCGAAAGCAATGACGACGTGAAGGAAACCATTCTTCGTCTTCAAATCAGCAAGGCACTGCCGGACGGCACCTATGAAGAGCTGCCGGAAATCGACCTCGCCAAGACCACACAGATTACACCCGACGAAGGCACCAACAGCCTGATCGTCAAGGCGGCAGCCCAGAATCTCGAGCCCATGCGAGCACTCATCGAGTTGCTTGACGGCGTGCCGTCGGCTGATGAACTATCCGTTCGACTCTATCCGCTCCGCTTCGCCGATGCTGAATCGGTACGCGACACCCTCCAGGAAATGTTTGACAAGGGCAAAGAACTCCCGAAGGACCCGGATGGTTCCGGAGAAGGCGCCGTACCGACTGACAAGTATGGTGTCGGTCTTGTGTACGACATCGGCCTTCACGCAGATTCGCGCACGAATACGCTGATCTTCGCCGGCCGTGAAACCCAACTCTCGGTCGTCGAGAAGGTTGTCAACGAACTCGACCGACCGGCGCGGGCTTTGAAGTTCCCACTGACCTTGATCACGCTGAATCACGCTGACGCCACCCGCGTATCGCAGATTCTCGAAGGTCTTATCAACCAACGCATCGAATCGCTCGAAGCAACCGATACCACCAAAGCGGCTATCGAACGCGAACGTGTATTCGTCTCCGTTGACATCCGTAGCAACGGACTGCTCATCGCAGCCTCAGACGAGAACATCAACGAGATTCGCGAAATCACCAGCCAGCTTGATGCCAAGCGAAGCGAGTGGTTCGACCAGATTCGCCTGGTGACGTGCAAGCGTCTGTCGGCCACCGATTTGAAAACCAAGATTGACGAATTGTGGGCACGCAAAGGCACGCTACGCAGCAACGAAGAGCTGCTGGAAGATCTACCGATCGTCGTAGCTGATGAACGAAGCAACACACTCGTTGTCGCTTCCAATCAGGAGGATTTCGAAGAGATCACACAGCTGGTCAACACGCTCGAATCCCAGCCGCTGATTAACGACACACGCCTCTTCGAATTGAAGGAAGCGGATGCCACCGTCATGGCTGCCATGCTAGAAGAACTCTTCACGGGTATGGAGAGTCAGTCGGAAACATTCAAGGCACCGACGCTCATGCCCGATCCGCGAAGCAACGCGCTTGTCGTAGCCGCAACGCGCGACACGATGGAACGCGTCGTCGACCTGGTTCGTCGTCTCGACGTCAAGGCCGGTCCGATGACCGCCGTCTTCCGAGTCTATCAGCTGGCCAACAGCTCGGCCGTCAAAGTCGCTCCGCGTATGCAGGAACTCTTCGACAGCCGCCAGGAGGGCAATGACCTGACGCGTACGCCGATCGTCATTCTCCCCGAAGAGTCAACCAACACCGTTCTCTGTTCCGCATCGCGTGATGATCAGGAAGCCATTCAGGAATTGATCGGGCTGCTCGACCAACCGTCGAACATGGCCGCTCAGTTCCGAATCTTCCCGCTCAAGATGGCCAAGGCCTCGGTCGTGGCGGAGAAGCTCGACGAACTCCTGCAAACTCAGCAGGAGGGTAGTCAGGGCCTCGCGATTGCGACCGCTGTTTCCGCAGACGAACGCACCAACGCATTGATCGTCTGGGCCTCGCCGTCGGAAATGGAAAACATCACGGCAGTGGTGAAAGACCTTGATACCGCAACGCCGGCCGTAGAGATGATGGTCAAGATCATCCAGCTGCGACAGGCACTGGCCGAGGACTTTGAATCATTGTTGACCGAAGGCCTTCTTGGCGAGGACGCCGGTAGTGATCAGGAACGTGCGGTCATTCTGTCATGGACTGAAACGCTTCCGGATGGCCGTCAGCGAATTCGCAAGCTGCTCCGTCAAGATGTCTCGATCAAGGCTGACCCGCGCACAAACTCACTGATGGTGATGGCGCCGGCCGGCAGTATTGCGATGCTCGAAGCCATGATTCGCGACTTTGATTCGATTCGGCCGATCCAATCTGAGATTCGCCTCTTCCCGCTGATTAACGCGGACGCGCAAGCCATGGTCGAACAGTTGACCGAAATCTTCGAAGCAGATTCGAGCGAGGGTGAGACCGTTCGTCAGATGAACTTCGGAGACGCGTTTGGCGATCTTGATTTCGCCCGCGTCGGCCAGGAGCTTCGACTCTCTGCGGATGCTCGAACCAATACGATTATCGCCGCGGGTGCCGAAGTTGATCTTCGCATGGTGGAAGAGCTGGTACGGTACCTCGACGCACAGGAAGCTGAAGATCGTATCGTCGAGGTTGTTCAGGCAAACTTCCGGCCGGCACAGGACCTGGCCGCTGCAGTCCAGAGCTTCAATCAACAGGAACAGGACGTGATCGGTGAACTCGACGACGAGCAATCGCAGCAGCGTCGAGCCGATGCCCTGATTTCGATCGAGGCGGTCGGTGATCCGGAACAGGGTAGCAGTAGCCTGATCGTGGGAACCAGCCGTCGTCGTTACCCTGAGACGATGCGTATGATCCGTGACCTCGACCGTCCGGAGCCGCAGGTCATGATCTCGGTTCTACTGGCGGAAGTCGGGTTGCGTGACAGCGTGGAACTTGGCGTCGAGATCGCCGGTCAGGAATTGAACTTCTCAGAGGAAGCGGTCATCGGACCGAACGGCGTGATCCAGGGCGAGCAGTTCGACTACGTCGTCGGTACGTCACTCGGTGCCGCTCCGACGGGGCTCGGTGGATTCAACTTTACCGTGTCCGGTGAAGACTTCAGCTTCCTGCTTCATGCACTGCAGCAGGAGTCGCGCGTGGAAACACTGCAGCGTCCGACCCTCATGGTACGCAACGGTGAAGAAGGTAGTATCACCATTGCCGACCAGGTTCCGTTCGTCGAAAGTTCTCAGCTGAACGATACGGGTTCAACCAACTCGGTGATCGGTCGTGAAGACGTTGGTATTGTTCTGACCGCAACGCCGAACATCAGTCCGGATGGCTACGTGACCATCGCACTGGCGGCTGAAGCATCGAGTTTCGCCGGTCAGGACCTGCAGTTGACGGAAGGTGTTGCGTCGCCGATTTTTCAGACGCGCGAATTGGCCACGAATGTGACTGTTCGTGATGGTGAAACGATCGTCGTCGGCGGTCTGATCACCACGAGCGATGAAGATTCTGAAAGCAAGATCCCGATTCTCGGCGACTTGCCTTACCTCGGCTTCATGTTCCGCAATACAGGCGTCTCACAGGATAAGACCGAGCTGCTGATCGTGTTGACCGTCGACATTCTCCGCACAGACGAAGATATGCGTGAGAAGTCGATTCGCCAGCGTGACAACTTCATCATGACCGACAACATTCGTCAGAGTCCGTTGATGGAAGGTCTTCGCATTACACCGGATGGTATCGATGCCAGCATGGGCGCGCAGCCGAACCAGAGCGATCCGGGTATGAACAAGTCGTCGCAGCCCAAGAACCAGGCGACACCACCGGAAACCTATGGCCCCAAGCCCAAGACCTACGGACCCAAAGCGCAAGGAAAGACCACCGCGCAGCATGACGGCAAACCCGTTTACGGTCCGGTGATTCGCGAGAAGTCCACCGAACCCGAACCCATCGTTTCTGACGACCAGGTTTCAGCGCGTCAGTAGGTATTCGCGGCGCAAGAGGATTTCAACAGCATGTACCTGCAAAGACCACAAACGACGAAGGTGACGGACGCTGTTTCGTGTTGCACCACGATCGCTTCGCGCCTGTTCCTGTGCAGTGTTTCGGTTCTTTTGTTCGCCGGATGTGCCAGCGATCAATCCGCGCAAGACGTCTCCCAGTCCTCATCCAATGGCGGGAGCGGCGCGGCTAACGACCGCTCTTGGTC
>JBMYUM010000048.1:0-4143 GCA_049605375.1 Phycisphaerae bacterium
CGTTCGCGAGGGGTGGCGGACTGCTTCCATGAGGAGAGCTATTCGTGGGATGGTGGCATTGGATCGTTGAAGCGCTTACGGGATCGAGTACCCCTGCCGAGGACAATCATACCTCGCAGGATAAACAATCGGCCGTCGCTGTGGCTGAACCGCCTGCGTCGAAGCCTGAAGATTCGTCTATCACCGCAGATACTCCGAACGATGGCGAGTGGTGGGACGAGTTCGTCGGCAGCGCAACGGACCTGATTCCGCCGGAACGTCCCGACTTGGCACACGAAGACAGGGCGTTCGAAAACCTGCTGATCTCAAATTTCGACGGTCACAACCTGACGCTGCCACCCATGCCCGGGACACTCGAGCGGGTGCTCGCCAACCTTCGTGATCCATCCTGTGAGTTTGGAAAGATTGCTGACATCATCGGCGAGGATCAGGCCAACGCGGCCGCCGTCCTTCGCATTGTGAATTCACCGCTCTACCGTGGTCTCGAAGACATCACGTCGCTCAAGCTTGCCATTACGCGCCTTGGTGCGAAAGCGGTGCGCACGCTTATGATGCACCAGGCGATGCGAAAGTCCGTTTTCAGCGGCAAGAGCACCTTGAAGCCTCTGGTCGAACTGATTTGGAAGCGATCACTGGCGTCGGCGTGTATCATGCGGAGCTTTTCGACGGTCATGAAGCTCGATGAAGAAGACTGCTTCCTGATTGGACTGCTGCACGGCATCGGAAACGTCATCGTACTCCGATGTGCACAGGATGCCTCCGACCTGCGAAAATATGATGTTCCTTACGACATCTTTGAATTCCTCTGCTACGAATGTCAGCAGGAATTTGGCGAACTCATTGCGGAGGAATGGAAACTTCCCGATCTGGTTCGCAGCCTCGTGGTCAACCACCACGACTATCCAACCGAAGACGATCCGCTGCGAAATTACCGCTTGATGCTTCGTATCACTCAGATGGTCAACTGCAACATCGGCTACGGAGCGGATGGTTCCTATGATGTTGCCAACTGCAAGGCCGCTCAGGATCTGGGTATTGATGGAACGCCGGCATACCTGTCATTCCTGCGTCGAATTCCGGGTGAATTGGACGAGCAGATTGAGGCCCTGTAGGCCAGGGCAAGTTCCACCCCACACATGCTCATGAACTGCTCCGCGCGATGGAACTTCAGTCTGCCATGACTGGATTCCGTCTGTGCCGGGGGTATACTCTTCGCATCCGACACTTCTGATCGAAGTGATCTAGCCGATTCAACATGACGCCGCCGCCGCGACACATTGCTCTGCCGACCAGATTCGGCAAGCAGAGCAGGTTGAGCCGTTAGCGTGTGTCTTGCCGGTACGAATGCCTGGTGATGCCATGAAGCAGTGATATCCTCAGTCGGCGTGATGGCCGACTCGCGACATTCCTTAACGTAACACTGAGGGGCTTCTTGCTCTTCATTGGCCCCTGTTGATCATCGGTCATAGTGTTCAATGGCCATGTTGTTCAGAGGCCAAGTTGTTCAAAGGCCTCTGTTTCTTGTCTGAAGACTTGCTGGTACGGGTGACCCTGCTCTTGTTGTGAGCCTGTATTGAATTCCGTGCGGTACGCGTTCGCCGGCTCTCCATCCGACGGAACGCCCGTGTCAGACCGTATCCAGCGCACCGAATGCCAGCCTTGTATCTGGATGTCCAACTTGGGCGTTTGTCATGATGTTTCCTGATTTCCTTTAGCGGAAAGCACTTGATGGTTACGAGTGACGTCAAAATCCAACCCGATCAGGATCGAAGTCGGGATATCTGGCGCGTTGTCGCGATGGCACTTCCCGTCGTGATCACGACAAGTTCGCGCGCCCTGATGGACTTCACCGACTTCGTTATGATCTCGAAATTGGATCTGCACAGCCAGGCAGCCATCTTGCCCAGCCAGATCATCATGTGGTCATACATCGTCCTGGGGCTTGGCGTTGTTTCTCTCGTCAACACCTATTCGGCGCAGGCGTTGGGAGCCAAGCGATACGCTGACTGCAGTGCCTACGCGTGGCAGGGTTTGTACATCTCTGCGATCGTGGGGATCGTCGGTCTCTTCGTCCGGCCCGTCGTACCTGAACTGATCGCATTGTTTGCGCATGATCCTGAAGTACAGGTGCGTGAACTGGCTTACACCAATGTCGCACTGCTGACGGTCTTTCCGACCGTCGGTGCCGGCGCACTGGGGTGGTTTTTCATCGGCATCCATCGTCCATGGGTCACAACCTATTCGGTGATTGAGGCCAACATCGTCAACATTGTTGTCAGCCTGATCTTGATTTTCGGTTTGTGGGGAGCGCCGCGATTAGAAATCGCAGGGGCCGCCTGGGGCACCCTGGCGGGCGTGAGCTACCGTATGGTCCGACTCACCGTCACCCTCGTTCTTCCGAGTGTTGATCGCGTCTACCACTCGCGTTCAACCTGGTATCCACAGAAGCACATGATGCTGTCACTGCTCAAACGCGGTGTTCCCGCTGGAATTCAGTGGGTATCCGAAGTGGCGGTCTGGGGGCTCTTCATCAACATTATGATTGGCAAGAAGTTCGGCACGACGCATCTCGTCGCCAGCAACATTGCCTGGCAATACATGCGCATCTCTTTCATGCCGGCGATCGGCGTCGCCCAGTCGCTGACGGCCTTGGTCGGGCGTTCGCTGGGAGAAGGCGATCCAGATCGTGCGATGCGATACGCAAAACTTGCCGCCCGATTGACGCTGGTCTACATGGGAACACTGTCCCTGATCTACCTGATTGGCCGGCGCGAATTCATCGCGAGTTTCAATGAGATGGATGCAATTGTCAGCGTCGGTGCTCAGATCATGATCTGTGCAGCGGCATTTCAGTTGTTCGACGCGCTTGGCATTGTTTACGATGGTGCGCTGCGCGGCGCGGGTGATACGTTTGTCCCCGCCATCTATCATGTTTGCACCAGCTGGTTCTTCCTGTTCGCGCTTGCCTGGTGGGTCGGGGAGACGTTTCCGGAATGGGGAGCGGTGGGGCCATGGATAACCGCAACGCTACTCATCGCGGCGACAGCGGTATTTGTGACATGGCGTTGGCATAGTCGCCGATGGCTTGCGATTGACATACTGGGCAAGAAGCAAGCTGAGCAACGGAAAATCGAAACGGCAAACGCATCAGCGGGAAGCTGATTCCAGAATTCATGACGCGGTCAGCTTGGCAACGTGGTTGAACGCGTACGTCGTCAGGCCGGCGAACGCGCGTTGGGCTCTTGACGCTGAAGACTGATGCGGCAGGATATCATCATGCATCCTCGCGTTCCAGACAAAGAACATCCGCTCCGGCTTGCTCTACTGATCTCAGGTGGCGGGCGAACCATGGTCAATCTGCATCAGCAGCTACTGGCGCAGGAACTTCCGGCGGAGATCGCATGTGTTGTCAGCTCACGACGCGACGTCGCAGGCGTTGCTCGCGCTCAGGAACTCGGCTTGCCGGTGACCGTTGTCGATCGCAAGGAACTTTCAGACGGAGCGTTCCAGGAACAGCTTACCGATGCCGTGGTGGATTGTGACTTGATCTGTTGTGCGGGCTTCTTGTCCCTGTGGCAGATCCCGCCATCTCGCCTCGGTTGCGTCATCAACATTCACCCGGCACTGCTTCCATCCTTCGGCGGCAAAGGCATGTTCGGTATGCACGTTCATCGTGCCGTGATCAATGCCAACGCAGAGGAAAGCGGCTGCAGTATTCATTACTGCGACAACGAATACGACCATGGGCCGGTGATCCATCAACGGAGGATTTCCGTTCTCGCAGGCGAGTCACCGGAGAACCTCGCAGAGCGGGTCTTTGCCGAAGAGTGCATCGCTTATCCCGAGGTTATTGCCATGTTCTGCAAGGGGCAGGTCTCACCGATGGACGAAATGAACGGCAGTGACCGCTCATCTGTTGGATGATACACGCCCGGGCGGCGACGATACCGAAGCAGCGGCAACCAACCCGGGCGCGATCTTCCCTCTCCCCTACGAAAAGCACACACGATAGATTTGAGTCAACGGTTGTATGTCATGCGAATGTGACGACACGCCTTTGTTCAGGATGACAGCGCACGTTGCGTATCGCAGCAGCTGGGCAGAGCACAGCCAAGCGTGAGGCAAACCTTAGCGCGCACCACA
>JBMYUM010000048.1:4153-11022 GCA_049605375.1 Phycisphaerae bacterium
GCCGCAGGATCAACCGTTTCGAATTTCAATTTCATAAACGTGGCGCACCACCGGGTCTCGCTCACAGGTCAAAACCTGTGGACCGGCTAACGCCTGTTGTTGGGGGATATGGGCGTTGCAACCGAACAAGCCGGTTGTCAGGAATCATCGAGCAGAGTTCGCCGACCAGGCATCGGATACAGTAGACGGATGTACGGCAACCTGGAGAAACGGTACGACCTGACTCGCGTCCGATCCGTTTCCCTTCAAGATTCTTCCATGCTCAGACAAAGTACAACGAGAAGAACATGTACATCACAACATAGACCTGATGGTGGCGACGAGCAGAAGCCTGAGTCCTCATGCTTCCATTCACCTGCAACGCTTTGCTCTATTATTCCCTGAAAGTGTCCGCAGGCAAACAAAATTATACACTTTTTGCGTTTGGTAAGAGAGGAGGAATGCGTTCAAGCAACCCTTATGACTTGAAGCTCAGGTACTCAACAAAGCAG
The DNA here is from genome assembly GCA_049605375.1 of Phycisphaerae bacterium. Classification (GTDB taxonomy): domain Bacteria; phylum Planctomycetota; class Phycisphaerae; order UBA1845; family UBA1845; genus JADFOB01. The sequence goes on from JBMYUM010000048.1 coordinate 4,645, forward strand.
AGGGTGCCATCAACGTGGCATCAGCAAGTGTGATATCGTACAGGCGCATTACGACGTATGAAAATCAGTTGCGACCTTCAAAACGTGCACCGGTTGCATGGACCTTTCCGGTGTCCGTGTTGAAGTGAACGCGCAACGCTTGTGAACGATCGGGCAATTGCCCCGGCACGCGACGCGTAAACGTCGCGGCTCGACGCGGTGTACCAAACGCCGAAAGCAATGTGCGGTCACGGTCAAAGCTGATGCGTGCAGCATTCACGATGAGTTGCATGTCGGCTTCCGTGCCCGAACCCTGCAACGATTCATCGTTCAGGCGGACGTTGTCTTGCGCAAAGAAGCTCTTGATGGATGAAGCGCTCATGCCGCCGATCTGGCCTGCCTCCGCATTGGAAGCTTGGTCGGAGCCGTCGAATGAGACCGCGAGCGTGTTGCAGGCCAGAAAAGTCTTTCGGCTTCCGGATGCCCCTTCCGGACTCGAGCCGGGCCCAAAAATGTCGTTTAGAACCGAGCCGCTGAAGTAGCGAAGATCGACGGCGCCTTCGAATTGCGCAATGCGTCGACCAAAGTCATACCACATCTGACGTTGCCAGGTGATCAAGGTCTTTGACGGTCCGGCGTTTTGACCAATCTCAAAGGCAAGCGGTTCAGCTGACGATGCGGAGGAGGGGGGCACGTTTTCGCCACTATCGGCGGATTCGAAATCTTCCAACAGCAATCGTCCCTCGCCTTCGATCAGCATGCGCGAAATATCGTCGCGAAGATCAACCGACAGCTGATCACCGCGAATCGTCGCACGACTCAGCAGGCGATCACCTTCGCGATTTTCAACCATCGCATCGGCTTTTCCTGTTGCCAGCAGATAAGAAGGTTCCTTGTCAAACTGCGTCTGGCCAAACGGGCTGCCCGAATCGTCGGAAGACCCTCGTTCCGGGATCAGGTTGTTCAAGACCCACCAGTCAGCGTCAGCGTTGGTTGATGACGGTGCGGCCTCTGCACTCACAAACAGGACTTTCAGTTTCTCGCAATCGAAGGAGTGGCTCGACTCGCTTCCAGCATGAACACCGCCGAAGAACTCGGCTTCATTGTCATGCCCACGATACCGCATGGATTCTCCCCAACTGATGGAGATGGGAATCGGCGACTCGACGCGTTGACCATCCAGATCCTTATTCGAAAGAAAACGCATCGTGCCACGACCGTCGACAGCGGCGTCTTCTTTCTCTGCATCAAGCCGAATTTGCTGACCGAGGAGTGAGAATTGACGAAGTTCCAGTCGCCCCGGGCGAGAGCTCTCACCTTCGATCGATACTTGCGAAATCGCGATCCCATCACGAATGATGCAGTCGAGCGTATCTCCCGTAACTTCGAGCGACTGAACCGCGTCAGAAACGAAAACTTCGTCTGTTGCCTGCAGTCGAACAGGTACGATTTCGCGATTCCGTCGACGTTCATGCCGTTGCTGCTGGGCGGCCCAGTCAACCGAGAGCACGTCAATGCCTGCAGCAGCGGCGCGGTGATACGCCCGAACCGGATCATACGGCGGTGGTGTTTTCTCAACCGCATCAAAGTCCACCATCAGCATTTCGCGACATCGAATCACACGGGCGCCCTGGTTAGCGTTCACATTTCCCCAGGCCGTCGCACGAACAGGCTCGGGCTGACCGTCGACAGTCCGCAATTCGATCTCGATGCGATGGCTGGTCAGGCGATCGGCTCCCTGGTACATCTCCACCGAACCCTCACCCGTCAGCCGGCGATACGTTTGAATAATGCCGTCCGCCGTCCGCTCTGAAGAGAAGACAATCGCGATGCGGTCAGCCGTCAGTGCCGTGTCCGCCAGTTGAAGCGTCGAGCGACCGGCAAAGTCCGCCCGGTCAAGGATGCGATATTGCTTCTGAACCAGTCCGCCTGTCAGATCAATGATGTTCTCACTGACCATGTGACCGAATACCTGAAGCGAATTGCTGAAGATGATGGCATCACCCTCGCGTGTAGCGGCATCACCTGGACCGTCGCTCGACGGCCGGCGGGGACGAACCGAACCGGAGCCCGCGATCGTCGGTGACTGACCGGGATAAAGCCGTCCGGGACCCAGGACTTCGATTTCGAACCGAGGCCCGTCCTGCTCAAAGTAGATTTCCCGACCGACAATCTCACCTTGATCGGGGAGCTGCACGCGCGCGATGCGTTCCTCGTCCCCGCGCAGGGTGACCCGTGAACCGTCGGGCTGAAAATCCAGGGAGGTACACTCGGCGCGCCCATCACCGGAATCGATGATCAGCGGCGCACCGAAGGCAGTGATTCCGGGTGGATGATTAACCTGATCCGGTTTCCCCGTCACGGCTTCGATCATGACACGGTCGGACCAGGTCAACGAAAGACGTTCACCCTCCGCACCACCGGTTGTCGGCTGGCCAGCGGATTGCGATGGTGCTTTTGCGGCGCCGCCACGACCATTAACCTGTCGTGTCTGAACGTCCTTGCGATCCTCCTTGGTGAACTCCCGTTGGATGGTCAGCCGGTCGCCTCGTAAGGTTGATGCAACCTCACCGCCACTGACCTGGCTGGCCACAACGTTTCCTTCAAATTTGGCGAAGTAGGGGACGTCGCTGTCGGGCGAGGATTCCTGCTTCTTCTTACCGGCGCTGACTTCGAAGATGGGAACGTCGATGCCTGCTTCCTGATTTCGCCGGGTTTGGGCTTCAATGGCGGCTTGAGCAGCAACCTCGTTCTTGGCCGCAATCAGCGAGTCGACGGTGGCGCCAAACCAGTCCGACACGTGCCTGCGCGATCGACCGGAGTCGGTGACCCCGGGAAGAGCGACGCTCATGTCTGCATACTGCTGCAGCACTTCGAGTGAGCCACCACCGTTGATGTGACAGGTCTCGATGCGCCCCTCACGTTCATTGAACCGGATTTCGATATTCTCGGTGTCGAGCTTGGCATCATTGGCCGTCAGGGATACGGGGCCCGGAATCGTGACCTTCGCGTAGTCGTAGGAGAACCGAATTTCACCTGTCCGAATCGTGACGATGCGAGACGGGTCGTTTCGCTCGGCTTCCGGAAGGGCCCGACGCTCCTGCTCGCTCAGGCGATCAATACGAATCACGACGTCACCGATCAGGCGACCTCGACGAACACTCGTGTTGGCGCCGAGCTTGCCGCGTGTCTCAAGATAGCCTTCGTGCGCTCTGGCTTTCACGCCGTGACCACTCTTGGTGAAAACGGTGACGTCCGGCTCCTGCACGTGGAATTCGTTCTGGGCGCCCTGCACCGGGGCCCAGCTGTCGACTTTGAAGACCGCGACAGGACGTTCACCCTCGTTCGGATACATCTCGAATGTGACGCCATGACTCTGACCGACTTCGATACCGTTTCCGATCTCTATTTTTGACGTACTGGGTTTCGGCGAATCGGTCGAGGCCGTCTGTCTACTGTCGGGCTCCGCCGTCTCGTCGTTGCCGGCTGTGGCCGAGTCAACAATGCTGAAGCGAGACTGCGGCGGAGACTCCTGAGGGACGGGGGGGACGCGTTTCCGAATACTGCGGGTGACGGGCCGGTCCTGTTCGGGCGGAAGCGACCATTGATAGATGGTGAAGAAGACGATCAGAATCGAAAGGGTGGAGATCGCCACCACAAGGGTACGAATCCAGGAAGCGCCGCGTCGTTTTGCCGTCGTCTTTGCCTGATTGGTGGCGCATGTCATATCGTGCGATCCTATTGTGCCCGCCGCACCGCCTTGGTCAGGACGAGACGCTCGTGAGAAGATCCCACATAGCCATGGCGCAGCTGGGAGCACCAACGTCGTTGGTATCCAATCGGATGATGATACCAGTTATGCCGCTGGAAACGAGCGCCGGCACCGTGACATTCTGTCGATAATCACGGACGACGTCACTCGCAGGGGAAGCCGGGGCGACCATCGAGCGCAGCGTAAGGAATGATCGACCATTCATTCAGGCTAGGGCGGGATCGAAATGAGCCAGGCATTCGGACCATTTGCCCTGTTTTCTCAACAGGAACTCAATCAGCTCCGCAATTGCACCGGAGCCCCCCATGCGACGGGTGACCAACTGGGCGGCTTGCTTCACGGTTGGCACGGCGTTGGCGACCGCCACACCGATGGCACACGTTCGGATCGGGGCCAGATCCGGCAGATCATCGCCGACGTAGCACGTCTCCGCTGCCGTCACGCCAATGTCGGTAAACAGAGATTGAAGATCTTCGAGTTTTTCGCGCGATCCGGTGCGCTTGTGCTTGATGCCCAGCTCTCGCAGTCTAGCGTCCAGGGCCGCGCTGGCACGACCAGAAAGAATGGCGATCTCGCCACCGGATCGTTGCCATGCCTTGATCGCACATCCATCCTGCACCGAGAATTGCTTCAACAATTCCCCATTCTCTTCAGTGCGAATGCCGCCGTCGGTCAGGACGCCGTCGACGTCGAGGACGATAAGTTTGATCGAAATGAAATCCATGATGCCGGGGCCCTTTCGGTCGCTGAAGTATCCGATGCTCCCGGAGTCAGGTCAAGCATGATGGCTCGGTAAGCGATGTCGTTCGGCCCGATAGGAACGGGTCTGATGACACGCTCTGGTGCGAATCCCGCGCGCACGCGGGACAGCTATTGCAATGTCACCCGTGGACACCACAATGCCTCCTTACACGTTCGCCGCATCGTTCTTGCAGCGGATGGACAAAACGTTCGAGGGGGGATCTTGAGAGGCAGCCAGTCACGATGAGAGTCTTATCCGGCATTCAAAGCAATGGAAAACTGCACTTGGGGAACTACCTCGGTGCAATGACGCAGTACAAGGAAATGCAGCACGAAAATGACTGCTATTTCTTCATTGCAAACTACCACGCGTTGACCACGATTCATGATGGCGAGGCACTCGCAACCTACACGCGTGATGTCGCGCTCGATTACCTGGCTGTTGGGCTCGATCCGGAAAAATGCACCCTGTTCCGGCAAACGGACGTGCCGGAAGTCACGGAACTCACCTGGATCCTCTCCACCGTGACCGGGAAAGGGCTGCTTGAGAGAGCCACATCTTACAAGGACAAAGTCGCCAAGAATATCGCACCGTCGATGGGCCTCTTCTGTTACCCTATCCTGATGGCGGCCGACATCCTGATCTACCGTGCCGATGTCGTCCCGGTCGGCAAAGACCAGAAACAACATGTGGAGATGGCGGCCGATATGGCAGGCTATCTCAACCAGGCTGTGGACCGCGAAGTCCTCAAGATTCCGGATATCAGGCTGAACAAGGCCATGATTGTTCCCGGTGTCGATGGCCAGAAAATGTCGAAGAGCTACGGGAACACGATCGAGCTGTTCGATACGCCCAAGAAAATTCGTAAGCGAATCATGGGCATCAAGACAGACAGCACGGCCGTTGAAGATCCAAAAGACCCGGACACATGCAACGTCATGGCCCTCTATCGCCTGCTGGCCAACGACGAAGAAATCACTGCCCTTGAGGAACGCTACCGGGCGGGTGGCATGGGCTATGGTGATGCCAAGAAACAACTGGCCGAAGTAGTTGAACGAGAGCTGGGGCCCGCATGGGAGAAACGTCAGGAGCTTGAGAAGGATCCTGACTACGTCGAAGACGTACTCAAAACCTGCGGTCAAAGGGCAAGAAGCGTTGCAGTCGAAGTCATGGCAGATGTGCGTGATGCGCTGGGCCTGCTCGTGGCAAAGGAAACCCACCGTTGAGTGAATATCGCGTTGCACTTGAAGCCTACAACGGGCCGCTTGATCTGCTCCTTTTTCTGATCAAGCGGGAAGAAGTCGATATTCATGACATCCCGATTGCGCGTATCACCCAGGAATACGTCAACTACGTCGAGTTGCTGAAAGCGCTCGATCCCGAGGCCGTCGGGGACTTCCTCGTCCTTGCCGCAACGCTGATGGAAATCAAGTCGCGGATGCTCCTGCCCAAACCGCCACCCGAAGAGATCGAGGAGGATCTTGACGATCCTCGCATGGAACTCGTTCGCCAGCTCCTGGAATACAAGAAATTCAAGGACGCCGCTTCCATGCTGGAAGATCAGGCGGACGATCAGGCACGACGCTTCCCGCGTAAGCCGACACTGCCTCCACGCGATCCGGACGACATCGAGCTGGACAACCTGGAACTGTGGGATCTGTTCGATGCATTCAATCGTATGCTCGAGCAGACGGGGAAACGGCAATACACGCACAAGGTTGAAATCGACGATACGCCGATTGCCTTGCATGCAGACGACATCGTCGACGCGCTGGAACACGCAGGCGGCGAGACGACCTTCGAATCGCTTTTCACCGGCCGTTCGCGCGGCGAGATGATCGGGCTCTTTCTGGCACTGTTGGAGCTGGCAAAACGTCGTCGCATC
>JBMYUM010000048.1:11032-15214 GCA_049605375.1 Phycisphaerae bacterium
CAGAAGTTTGCCCGCTCCGAAATATACATACGGCTGCGTGATCCATCCGAAGTCGATGCGGTTGCCGCCCCCGGCGAAGATGTACCCAGTGAAGAAGAATATGTTGCCGGCGAGGCAGAATCTGACGCCGACGTTCCTGGTGGTGATCAGTCCGTAGCAACCGATACCATGCTAGCCCCAGAGGCTGATGCCGATGATCCGACGTTGCTGGCAGAGGCGGATGCACCAGTCGAAGACGTAGTGCCGTTGTCCGGAGAATCACCGCTTCCGGATCCGCGGTCGGTCGACGAATCGCTCGGTGGGCAAACGTCGACGAGCGGAGAGGGGAATCCGGAAGGCACGCCGGCGATCGAACAGGCGGAAGATACGCCATGGTCACCGGTCGGCGGCGAAACGAGCGATAGGACGGAATCTGATGCCGAAGTGGAATCAAACGATCCATTGGAAAGGAACGAACCGTGAAGCCGAGTGAACGCCTGAAGGCGATTGGAAAAGAACTTCCCGCCATGGCTGCTCCGGTCGGAAGCTATGTGCCCGCCGTTCGAACCGGAAATCTCGTGATGACCAGTGGGCAGCTGCCGATCCGTGACGGCGAACTGGTCTGCAAGGGTAAAGTTGGATCCGATGTCAGCCTGGAAGAAGCGCAGGCTGCGGCCGCGCTGGCCGGCATGAACGCACTTGCCGCGGCCGCCAGTGTAGCCGGTGCAGTGGATCGAATCGCACGCATCGTTCGCGTCTGCGTGTTCGTGACGAGTGCACCCGGATTCACCGATCAACCCAAGGTGGCCAACGGTGCCAGTGATCTATATGCGGAAATCTTCGAAGCCGCTGGTCGGCATTGTCGCTCTGCCGTCGGCGTGGCCGAACTGCCGTTGAACGCAGCGGTCGAATTGGAACTCGTTGCTGAGATTCTAGACCTTGCCGGATGACCGCTCGCCATGTCGGAACAGCTCTTCGTTGCTACCGGCTGATAAGGACCTGGGTGGTGTAGGAATCCGCGCCACGGGGGATGAACTCAAATGTGACGACCGAGCCGCACAGGCCGATCGGACCATCCTCCAACCACCGGGCATCGCCGCTTCCCAACGGGTCGCCGGAAGACGCATCGGAAAAAAGTCCGCCCTGGGTTCCGAGCGTCAAATTCTCGGTGCAGGGGAGGTCGATCGTGTCGGTCACCGTTGGTGGAAGGATGCCGGTTCCGGCCAGGCCAATGTCCCGTTGAATTGAAAATGAGGCGTCAAACAGACCATTGGGCAGTGCCAGGTCTGCCGTTTGGGTCGAAAAGAACTCAACATCGACGGCCGCATTGATTGATCGATTCACAAAACGAACCGTCACCACGCTGCTGCGTCCCTGAACCGTATCACCGGTTTCTGCGGAAGGGGTAAACAGGCTTTCGCCCTCAGATACGCAACCCACCAGTGTCAGCATTCCCAGTGCCAGTATCAGCGATCGAAACGACGTCAGTCGGATGTTCCCAAGCGTCTTCCCAGATGCGCGGTTGGATGGCGTCTCAACTTGCCCAAATACCCAGGCCGCGCGCGGGCTGGTGATGCTCGTGTGTACAGTCGGCATGGAATCGTCCTTACGGTGATAAACCTCGTATCACGGGGGCTGAGTGACAAATTCAATCCCCGAAGCTCGCTATTCGTAGCGCAGGCGTGTTTTTCTACCTTCGATAGCTATCGGTTCGAAGCTCCGGATTACGCCAGAGCGACCCCGGAGATGCGCTCGAGTTTGAAGCAATCTCTCCCGTCTTGAAGAATCAAGATGACGCCCATGGAATCGGTCGACGAGCGGGGGAATAATGTTCTGGCGTGCCCCTGTACAAACCTGTTGATGTGCCGCTCGCACAATTAATGAAGTTTGACAGCTAGAAGGGGCGATTTATAATTCAGACTCCGTTGAGATAGGTTGGTTTTCCCCACCGGGGGAGCATCATTTCAACGGCGGTGACGGCGGAACTGGTACCGCCGACGCGCGCCCTGCACGGATCGTGCCGATTGACGGTGGCAGGTAAAAGGCCTGTGTGTTATGCCGCGATTGGGCTGTAAATGTTTTCCTGCGAGGGCTTTGCGATTCTGTATGTCATGCAGAAGAGCGTTCGGGATGAATCACCAGGATGCTGAGTGGCGGGAGAGTAACCGCCACCCTTGGGCATCATCTGGGAATCATGAGCTGGGTATCATTCTCTGGGTATCATGGCGAATTCGAACGCAGGCGCGTCTGGTGGGTACGATGTGGGATTAAGGCGGCTCGATATGTCGAAAGCTGCGATTGGGATGACAAGCTGTGCGAGCTGACAGGGGCCGATGCGCGAGATCCGCGACGGGTGCCTGCACGCATGCGGTGTCCGAATTCGGCCTGCCGGCGCTCGGGAGTGTTCTCATGGCTTGACGTAGCTGCGAAGGACATACCCGGGTAAAGCCTACCTGGGCTAGATGTAGCTGGTGGCGGTTTGATTGGCCCCACCATCCCAGATCCGAGAGGTTCCGCGTGGGTGCAGATGCGCTCACGCTTTTTTTTGTCCACTGTTTTTCCGATCGGCGCCAATTTGAGCGATCGATGCCGGCGACTTCGAAAAGGCCGGCGACTGCGATCTGACCGGTGGCTGCGATCAATGCCGGTGGTGCGGCCCGTTGGGCTGTGGCGGCACGAAGGAATGGACCGGGTGCTGGGAAGCCATGCTTCGACCAGGCCTCGGCTGAGAAGCTTATGAATACAGATTTGATTCGTCTCGTTGATGCGATCAGTCGCGACAAGAACATTGAGAAGGAGAGTGTGTATGCCGACCTGGAAGCGGCCATGCTCTCTGCCGTGCACAAAGCCTATGACCAGGCTGAAGACGCCAACGTCACGATTGACCGTATGAGTGGCATGATCACGGCGACCGCCAACGGTGAACCCGTTGATATGACCACCCTTGGTCGCATCGCGACCCAGACCGCCAAGCAGGTCATGATGCAGAAGATCCGCGAAGACGAACGCAATTCGATCTACGAAGAATATTCCGAGCGGGTCGGCACCATTGTGACAGGTACCGTCGCTCGTTTTGAGGGTGGTTCGCTTACGGTGAACCTTGGGCGTGCTGAGGGCTTCCTTCCGCGGAGCGAGCAGATTCCGGGCGATTCTCACCATCCGGGTGAGCGAATTCGCGCGATGGTGCTCGACGTGCGTGATGAACAAAGCCGCGTCAAGATCGTGCTGACCCAGACTCACCCTGACTACATCCGCAAGCTGTTTGAACTGGAAGTTCCGGAAGTCGCGGAGCGCATCATCGAAATCAAGGCGTTGGCCCGTGAGGCAGGCTATCGAACCAAAATTGCCGTCTCGTCCATCGACCTCAAGGTTGACGCGGTCGGTGCGTGCGTGGGCGTCCGTGGAAGTCGCATTCGAAACATCGTGGATGAGCTTGGCGGTGAAAAAATAGACATCGTTCGCTGGAACGAATCGTCGCAGGTGTTGATCTCCAACGCGCTGAAGCCGGCCGAGGTTCGTGAGACATTCTTGTGCTTTGAGCTGGGGCGTGCCACGGTGCTTGTGGAAGACGATCAGCTGTCGCTTGCTATCGGTAAACGAGGGCAAAACGTTCGATTGGCCGCCCGCCTGACTGGCTGGGATATCGATATTTGCACGCCACCCGAATATGACCGCAACATTGAGCATATGGAGTCGCTTTTCGCCGCTGTCGAAGGCGTCCCCGACATCATGCTCGACAAGATCCTGGCCATGGGCATGGTCTCCGTGGCAGACATTGCAGAAGTTGGTGTCGAGCCTCTTGTGAAAGACCTTGAGATGACGGAGGAATTGGCGACCGCGGTTGTCACGGAGGCCACCGCACGCGCCAAAGTCATCGAGGCCGAAAAGGAAGAGCAGAAGAAAGTTGACGATGCCCGTCGCGCCGCTGAGCGCGCCGCGCGGCAGCAGGAAGAAGCGAATCGCGCTGCTCAGGCTGAACAGGGCATGGCTGAACAGGGCCTGGAAGAGCAGGCTGCGGATGGTCAGCCGTCGCCAGAGGCAGGTGTTGAATCAGATCACGGTCAACCGGTGATGGGTCAACCCGCCGACGGTTCAGTGATGGAAAACAGCGTGCCGGCCGGTGAAAGCCTGTTGGCCGAAAATGTCAGCACCAGCGCTGGCGCCACAGATATGCCAGCGACTGAGATGCCAGCGACTGAGATG
>JBMYUM010000049.1:0-12192 GCA_049605375.1 Phycisphaerae bacterium
ATCTTTCGATACCCCCGCTCGGGATGCCACCCCGGGAGCTGCTAACTCGCGGGAAGTTGCTGTTCGGGACGTTGCCACGAAGCTTTCACCCTCTACACAATCTCGTACCGACAAACAGAGGCACAAGCCCTCAGCCTGCAAACACGAGAACCCAAACTGCCGCAGAAAAAAGCGTTTTCTACACCCAACGCGTTTTCCACACCCCGCGATACAAACTTGAGCCTCGAAATGAACCCGCGAACTGACGTGTCGTATGCGGGGGAGCTCAAAATGTTCACAGGACAGCCAAAATGCTCGCAAAACGGCGCTCGCAATACGGCATAGCCACGACGACCATCGATGTGGCTGCTGGCAGAAAGGACTTCTTTCCCTTTCCTACGCTGCCAAGTCCGATTTCCAGTGATGCAAAACATCAACAGAACAAGCTGAAAAGTCCAAAAAACGCGGACCACAGCATAGCAAACGGACCTTCCGAGAACAGAGAGCAGTCCAGACTCTAGACCTTCTCCTGATTCTCAGCGTTGAGAGGCATTATGGGCCGCCTGACCACCCCTTGCAAGCAAAAAATGGCAAAAGTGCCAGTTTGCAGTATTGCCAACCAACTTATCTCGTTTCACAACGCGCCCGAATCAGAACGACCGGCAACACCAGGGACCAACAGGATGACCGGGAAAATCGAAGGCTGAGTCACGGAAAGGCACCGAAAATCGGGCCGTAAATCGAAATAACCTGACTGCACGCCTCCGATAAAGGAAAACTGAAATGCTCGCAGCTAGCCGATATTTTTGTTATCGGACTCGTCCTTGCCGTCCATCGAGTAGCCAACCTCCTGACGCTGGTGATTCACGTCAAGCTTCTGGAGATAAAGCCGGTGCACATCCGAAGCGCTCAAACCCAGACACTGCGCCATGCTGATCCAGAAAAACAACAGATCGATCACCTCGACCCGAGCGTTCTGAAGATCCCGCACTTCAAAACGACGACCCGCCTGCGCTTCCGCACACCAGTGCTTCCAGTACGTACTGTCGCGCAATTCTTCCAACTCGTTCGATGCCGCGGCAATATAGTCATTCAGCCATCGACCCGCTGTCAGCGGATCGAACGACTCCGCCATGGCCGCTGTGTCATAGCCAATGCGACGATTCAACTCAGACTGTAGCTGGAACATTTCATCAAGCATCAAGCGAGTCCTTTCCTGTACATCGAGGACGAAAAGCGCGAACGCATCGCCATCCCCATGAGCCCCATTTCATGCCATCCTCGAAATCGCATCCTACCACGCGCAACTTGATCCTCACAGCATGCGGACTCAACCGGTTCCCTGGGGACAGTGCCAAACCCAAAGGCGACAACGTACGATAACCTACACGTAAGCGGGGGGGCCATCGTTCGCTCGACCCGTCAGGTACCCTAGAGGATTCGTTTGAACCAGGCTTGACCAGTAGGCAGCCTCGGGTGAAAAGTGCCATCGCGGAAGTCGTCGCTTTGACGCGAGGTGCCATCGTTGGGCACAGTGTCCGAAGAGAGGCGGCGACCGTCGGGCAGGAATTTCAAATGCGTAAGTATCTTGGGCTTGGGCTATCGGTAGCCGCCATCGCAGTGATAACGCTGCTCGTGATGAATCGGCAGCCGGTCGGCCAAGCCGGCCCTGAATCAACGATCACTGGCTTTCGGGAGGGCGCGACAGTCGACCCCTTCGTTCGCTCCCTTGTCGAAGAACGCCAGAACGCGATTCGGCGATCCCCCGAGCGTGCGGAGTTACGCTGCGAGCTGGCGCTGCTGTTCGAAGCAAACGAATACTGGGCCGAGGCAATCAAAGCCTACAATCACTGCTTTGAACTTGGTGAGACCTCCTCGTTGTGGCAATACCACCAAACCTTGTGTTTGCGGAGTAAGGGGGAGAATGACGTCGCCGAAAAGAGGCTTCGCAACATCTGCGCAGAAAATCCGGACTTCGGCGCTGCACAATTCCGACTGGGACAATGGCTCCTGGAGTCGGGTTCCCCACGCGAAGCACTGAGTTGTTTCGAAAAGGCTGCGTCCATGCACCCCGAAGCTGTCGAGCCACAGGTCGGGTGGGGCGCGAGCCTCGTCGCGCTGGAAGAATTCGACCAGGCAATGACCATTCTCGAACCCGCCGTGCGCCGCGACCCCCAATACAAGCCCGGTCTCTATGCGCTGGGCCTGGCCTATCGCGGTGTCGGACGCCGTGACGAGGCGCGGCAACTCATGCAACGCGGGCTTGACGGCGAACCACGATTCTTGGCCGATCCCAAAACACAGTCACTGCTGAGCCAGACGGTCAGTCTGTCCGGAACGCTCGATCGAGCGATGCGACTGACCGCGTCCGGACAGGCTCAGCTGGCCGTCGAAACGCTACAGGCACGAATGAAAAAGGTGCCGGATGAGGAGCAGGTACTCGCTTCACTGGCCAACGCGTACCGAGAGCTCAAAGAGCTGGATAAAGCAATCCAATGGCTGGAGAAAGCCATCGACCTGAACCCCGATTACTTTGCTGCGCACCTGAACATGAGTATCTGCAAAATGGACGTGGGGGACCTCGAAACGGCCGAAAAGCACGCGCGTAAAGCAGTCAGCATCAACCCCAATGTGGGGGACACCCACTTCGCCCTCGCAAGAGTGTTGGCGCGTCGAAACGACATGGACGGTTCCTGGGAATCACTGCAGGCAGCTTCCAAGTTGGATGTCGAGAATCCTGAACTCTACTTCGCGCTTGGCGAAACCGCCGGCGCAATGAAAAAATACGACGAAGCGCGCGGTTACTACACCAAAGCATCTCAGCTTCAACCTCAGAATCCACAGGTGTGGATCAAGTTGGCCGTAACCTGCGTGGCAACAAGTGACCGAGAGGCGGCCTGGGAAGCTCACGCCGCAGCCAAACGCCTCGCTCCGAATCATCCGTCACTGGCCCGACTACAAAGTCTGATCGAACGAATGCCGACCCAACCCTGACCAGACTGGAGCCCTCCCGCGTAGGGTAGGCCGCGCCATGGAAAGGAAAATGAGATTCAACTGATGGCTTCGAAGAATAGTTCTGCTGCCTGGCCCATCCTCGGCATGATCGCTGTCCTCATCCTCCTTGGTCTCGGGTCATGGCTGCTACTCCAGGATGATCGTCCCGAGGGCGCGGAGCAGAAAGCGCCGACCGTCTCGGGGCAGCGCACGACCGCTCCGGCAATCTTCAAGGAAGAAGCGGGCACCCGCGGCGTGAGTTTCGAGCACGTCCGAAGTGTGTCACAGAAGTTTTACTTCCCGGAAGTCGTCGGTGGTGGGGTGGCCCTATTCGATTTCGACCGCGACGGCTTTCTGGACATCTACTTTGTCCAGGGCGGTGACGTCGATCCGAATGCCGCACCGGGGCTCGGAAATGTTCTGTACCGCAACAACGGTGACGGCACCTTTGCCGACGTGACGGTCCAGTCGGGAACAGGTGGCACCGGATACGGAATGGGTTGCGCCTGCGGGGACTATGATGGCGACGGATGGACAGATCTGTTCGTGACAAATCTGGGCCCGAACACCCTGTACAGGAATAACGGGGATGGCACCTTCGAAAACGTCAGCCGCGACGCCGGAATTGTGGACAGTGCGTTCAGCGCCAGTGCAGCTTTCTTCGACTTTGATCAGGATGGTGATCTCGATTTATATGTGGTCAATCACATCAACTGGCGCCCTGAAGATGAGACTGGGTGTTTTGCACCCTCCGGTGCTCGAGACTATTGCGACCCAAATCACTTCGACGCGCCCGCAATCGACACGCTCTATGAAAACAACGGCAACGGTACGTTTACGGATGTCAGCGTACGCGCGGGCTTGAATCAGGCGTTCGGCAATGGGCTGGGGATTGCCATCGCAGACTACAACCTCGACAACAACATCGACATCTATATCGCGAATGACGGCATGCCGAACCAGTACTGGATCAACAACGGCAACGGTACATTCACGGATGATGCCGCCTTGGCCGGGTGCGCGGTAAACGCCAGCGGATCAGCCGAAGCAGGGATGGGCGTGGCCGCAGTCGATCTGAACAACGACAGCCGCGTCGACCTGTTCATGACACATCTATATGAAGAGACCAATACCCTCTATTTGAACAAAGGGCAGTACTTCGATGATGTCACGGCGCAAACCGGATTGGGGGGCACCAGCATTCCCTACACGGGTTTCGGCATGGGCTTTGCCGATTTCGACCTGGATGGCAGGCTCGATCTCTTTATTGCAAACGGGAAGGTCAACCTGAGTGGAACCGTATCCACCGAAGGAGACCCGTATGCTGAAGCGAATCTCCTCTTTCGGGGAACGGACGGACTCAACTTCCAGAACGTGTCCGAATTCGTTGATGGTGGCATCGCGCCGGCGGTCAGCCGGGGGGCGGCGTTCGGCGACATCGATAACGATGGTGATATCGACGTGGTCATCAACAACAACGGCGGTCCCGCCAGACTATACATGAATCAGACCAACCGCCCGCGAAACGCCATCGCTTTCGCCCTGCGTCGGGAACGTGGTGACGCATCAACCACACTCGTCTCCATCAAAACGGGCGAACGAACGGCCACTCGAATTCGACAAAGAACTTACAGCTATTGCGCCAGCAACGATCCGCGCGTCTACTTTGGTCTTGGGGAGGGCGAGAACGTGGAAGAAATCACCGTTCGTTGGCCCGATGGTCAAGTCGAGAAATACGGAGAGACCCAGGGCGGTGCCTTGTACGAATTGCAGCAGGGAAGGGCGGAGACGGTGAAACTCCGCGACTTCTGATCCCATGCCCGCCGGCCCGGGCGAAATGCCTGGCTTCGAGGCTTGGCAGGCATCGTCTGAACCGGCACGCTATCCAGACGAAATCAGTCCAAAAGGTGCCGCTTCATCTTGGCGAGCGCCTCACTCTCCAGCTGCCGGACACGCTCACGCGTCAACTTGATCTTCGTGCCGATCTCCTTCAGCGTCATGGGGTCGCCACCGTCGAGCCCGTATCGAAGCTTCAGGATTTTTGACTCACGCTCGTCGAGGTCGTTGAGCAACCCGATCACACGCGTCAACTCCGACTCATCAAGCAGCACTTCGTCCGGACGAGGCGAGTTTGGATCCGGAAGACCCTCCGTCAATCCTTGACCTGTGATAGCGTCTGCATCTTGTGTCGGCGTAGAAACCGCCCGAACTGCGCTGCGGATGTGCTGGACCTTGCTTTCACTCAACTCCAGCTTCTCAGCGATTTCCAGCGAAGACGGAGCACGACCCTGACGCTCGACAAACTTGTCGACCGCTTCACGGAATCGCGAAATCATCTCCACCATGTAGGCCGGAATGTGGATCGGCTTATCACTGTTGATCAAGCTGCGCTTGATCGACTGCTTGATCCACCACGAGGCATACGTTGAGAAGCGGGTGTTCTGTGTGGGATCGAAACCTTCGACCGCTCTGATCAGGCCGAGATTTCCTTCGTTGATGAGGTCATTCAAGGGGACGCCGCGCTTGGCGTACTTCTTGGCAATGTTCACAACCAGGCGAAGGTTGGACTTCACCATGCGCTCCCGGGCAGCAAAAGCGTCCGCCTCGACCTGTTCGCGCTCACTGAAGTCCACGAGACCGTCGGCAAAGCGCTCGGCAACCGAGCGCCCCGCCTGCACGAGTGTCGCCAGTTCTTTTTCCTCGTCTGCTGTCAGCAGCGGCGCTTCATTGATGCGCCGGAGGTAAACTTGAAGATCTTGGTCAACAGCGATTGTTCCGTACCTCCGCTTGCGTAGGGACGGGCCAGCCGCCCCTACTGCAATGCGTCGGGGACGGCCTGCCTAGTTCGTTTCTTCTCCGGTGTCTTCCGGAGCTCCGGCTTCAGCGCTCGCATCCTCACCCGAAGGGGCATCAGCTGCGTCTCCTGCACCGGCATCCGCATCGGTCGGTGCCGCGTCAGCCGCATCCGTCGGACTGGTGATGCCCGGAAGGGTTTCGATCTTGCCGGACGTCGCCTCACCCGAACCATGAAGACCGCCGCGAAGCTTCTTCGAAGTCTTCTCAGCTGCAGCCGATTCAGCTTCCTGTTCGGCAGACCACTCGGCACGCTTCTTCGAAAGGCCGATCTTACGATCAACCGAATCAACACGAAGAATCTTAACCAGCAGCTTCTCGCCGATCTGAACCTCTTCGTGAGGATCTTCTACCTTATGATCGGCCAATTCACTGACGTGCAATAGACCTTCGAGATCCTCTTCTAGTTCAATAAATACCCCGAAATTGGTGATTTTCGTGACGGTACCTTCGACAATCTGGCCCGGAATGTAGTTCTCGATAACCGCACGTTCCCACGGATCCTCATGCAGCTGCTTGAGGCCCAGAGCAATACGCTGCTTGCTCTCCTCGACCTTCAAGACAACACATTCGATTTCCTGACCCTTCTTCAAGAGCTCCGAGGGATGGTTGATCTTCTTGGTCCAGCTCATGTCGGAAACGTGGAGCAGACCGTCGATTCCCTCTTCGATCTCCACAAACGCACCGTAATTGGTCAGATTGCGAACGCGACCGGTAATCTTCGTGTTCGGCGGGTACTTCTCGGCAACGTGTTCCCATGGGTTATCGGTCGTCTGCTTGATACCCAGCGAAATCTCATGCTTGTCTTTGTTCACATCCAGGACAACCACCTCGATGGTGTCACCAACGGACAGAATCTCAGACGGATGATTGATGCGGCGAGTCCAGCTCATCTCGCTGATATGAACAAGGCCCTCAACACCCGGCTCAAGCTTGATGAACGCACCGTAGTTCATGATGTTGACCACTTCACCCTGAAGTCGTCCGCCGACCGGGTAACGAGCCTGAACCTCATCCCATGGGTTCGACTTGAGCTGCTTCAGGCCAAGAGCAATCTTTTCCTTCTCGCGATCAATGTTGAGAACCTTGATCTCAATCTCATCATCAATGCGGAGCAATTCGGAAGGATGGCCAACACGGTCCCAGCTCATGTCCGTGATGTGCAGCAGGCCGTCAATACCGCCAAGGTCAACGAACGCACCGAACTCGGCGATGTTCTTGACCGTTCCCTTGCGGATCTGACCAACTTCGATCTCGTTCATCAGCGTTTCTTTCGCTGCTGCACGCTCTTCGTCGATCAGCTTTCGTCGCGAGATCACGATGTTGCGACGCTCGGTATCGATCTTGAGAATCCGGGCGCGAAGATCTTTGCCAATAAAGCTGCCAATATCGCTCGGACGGCGAATATCAACCTGAGAAGCCGGCAGGAAGACCGGATAGCCAATATCGACCAGAAGGCCACCCTTGATCTTACGCATCACGCGACCTTCGACTTCGTCACCCTCATTCTTGGTATCGATGATCTTGTGCCAGTTGATGACGCGATCAGCTTTCCGCTTGGAAAGCATGATATGACCCGTGTCGGATTCGACGCTCTCAAGCCAGACTTGAACCTCGTCGCCAATGTCGACGCTGGAAATCTCGTCCCACTCAGATGAAGGAACAAGACCTTCGCTCTTAAGGCCAACATCAATCACAACGTCGCCGCCAGCTCGGCCGACGACGCGACCCTTCAGAATGGAGCCTGAGCGGAACTCATCCTCATCGGTCCCCATGAGATTCTCAAGCATTGTCTCCTGCTCGGAATCCTCAAGATGAGCAATGATCTCACTCGAAAAATCGGTACCTTCGTCCAGATCGTTAAGGAGGTTAAAATCTACCATGGTTCACTGTTACATCAGACCGCCTGACAAGGTGACGGCGAAGCGAGGTGGTCTTCGGATCACACCGAATCACCGACCAACTGAAAAACAGGCCTGATGCTCGAATCCTCTGCATCGAGAATGACCGAATTCTGCACAAGGGCGAGGGCGGAAATGCGTCACGGGTAAGAACGCGATTCGCAAAGCAAAGGCCGTTTCACAGACCAACGCAATCTCGCGCAAAAGACGTCATTCAAACACGGTTTTCAACGATGTGCGGTCATCCGAAACGCTCGGATGAAAATGTCCACGACATCAACGGCTACAAACATATTCATTCAATCAACCGAAGGGCGTCGGCTTGGAATCACTGGCCCGGCAGAGCACCGCTCAGCACCCTGAGCCATTCAGTACCCTGAGCCATCTAATACCCTGAGCCATCCAGCCCACCACGACGGTCGCAGAAACCCTAGGTTGCAAGAACCCTAAGTTACAGAAACCCCTTCAAGCGAGCATGCCCAACGAAACCCCCGGGTTTGCAGGGCCGGCGACTCGATCAAAAAGCCGCCTGAGGGACCAGCCACTCAACGAACAAATGGGACTCTCAATATTTGAGAATCCCACGACGGTGAACGACAACGTTGGCGTCATGTGGCATGGTAGCGCCTCAGCATCAGGGGCGCGCCCCAGCATCATAGCCGCGCTCCATCATCATAAAGGAACGCAAGAACCACACATAAGCGGACGGTCGGCCCTTAGCAAACGCTGATGCGGTGACGACCGGCACGACGCTGGCGGTTGATCATTTTACGACCATTGTGCGTGCGCATCCGAGCACGGAATCCCTGCTTACGAGCACGCTTGATCTTGCTGTTTCTGCGTGGGTAATGCATAGCTACGACAAGTCCTTCAATATCCAGAGGCCGCAATCACGACGCGACCCTAATAACACAGCACAGGCCAATCAACACGGCAACGACCGGTCAACATAGCCTTGGGCATGCCAGGCTGCACCTCGCGTGAGAGGGGCCGGAAAACAACCGGTCGCAATATAACGCGTTGCGTATCAACCAGTTCTCGTCCCCAACGAGCCTCGACCGATCCAATGCCCTGAGGTGGTCGAGAATCGCCAAAGGTAGCCTGCAATCCACATCACAGCAAGGGCGGGAGGACAAAAATCTCGACGCGTCGCAAGCCGCATATTCGAACTAGTTTTCCTACTTTTACGCGTTGCCCATGAAGCGATGACCAGGCGTCCAACGTGGCGTTCAATCGCGGTCGCGTAAGACGGGAAAACCGAATTCATCCCCGATCGGCTCAGCTGAACATGCTGGAGTCGCGAAAGATACGCCGAGATCGACCCCTCGGCGATCAATGCCCGATAAATCACCATTTGAATTTGGAAATTGAACCGTACGTCCGACGATGATAGTTTGTGGGGAGACCGGGGTAAAAACTGGTGCCGGGGTCGTACCCGGCGATTGTCGTCAACTGACCATAGCGGTGAGTCACGTCGCTTCACGGATCATGACGGTCGACGGTCGGATCATCGTCCAACACATCCATTTGGTCGATAGACTCCGAGAACGTTGACCTGACGGTCCCAGATCGAAGCGCGCGGGACCGATGCGTCGAAAGCGGATTGAACGCGCGACGCAGAAGACACTGTGCCTGCTAACCCTGCGAGAGGGGTTACTTGGCATGAGGTCTGACAAGGTGAACACGACGGCAAGAGGGTGGGCCTTGTTTCAAGCCGCGCCATGACCGCGCGGTACCGTGGGACGGACTTCATAGTGAGCATGCAAGATACGATTCAGGCCGCACAGCGCATCATCGGCCATAACTTCAATGATGCCGATCTACTACTGACCGCACTGACACACGCCTCAGTTGCCGATTCAAGACTGCAAAGTAACGAGCGACTCGAATTCCTCGGCGATGCCATTCTCGGCATGGTCGTGTGCGAAGACCTCTACCGACGCTTTGAAAACTGGTTGGAAGGAGATTTGACCAAGGTCAAGTCGGTCGTGGTTTCCCGACGTGTCTGTGCCGAGGTCGCCGATGAGACCGGCCTCTCAAAATTACTGATCCTCGGAAACGGCATCGATGCCAACAGCCATCTGCCACGTTCCGTTCGCGCGGCCGTATACGAAGCAATCATTGGCGCCCTCTATATCGACGGGGGACTGGAGATTGCACGCGAGTTCATTCTCTCCACCATGGATCGGCACATTCAGGAAAGATCAACGTGCAGCACCCATGGCAACTTCAAGTCGGCATTGCAGCAATATGTTCAGCGACATCTTTCCGTCACGCCGCAATACGAAGCCCTCGATGAACAGGGCCCCGATCACAGCAAGTGCTTTGAAATCTCCGTTGTCATCTCCGGAAAACGATTCCCGAGTGCATGGGGCCCCAGCAAGAAAGAGGCCGAGCAAGAAGCGGCAAGACTCGCTCTTGAGGTCCTTGAAAATGCCGGGATGAACGAAAGCGCCGAAGTCTAGGGCGCCGACAACAACCGCGCCGATCGGCTGCGCTCCCCAAGGACTCACACGCAAAATGCGAACGCCCACGCAACCATCGTTGCACGCGCGCCGACCGCGCAACGATGGATCATTTGCCTTCACTCAACCAAGCCACGCCGGGTGTACACTGGCTTCGATTCCAAAGGGCGTGTAGGCTGTCAAGCAACCGGGGCGTGCAGTGCCGGTCCCGATTTCCCACGAATTCAAAATCAAAAAGGCAGACGCAAAGCCATGATCGAAGCCATTCATTCAGCCATTCAAAAACACAGCGAAGACCTCGTATCGCTTCGGCACGATCTGCATCAGCATCCCGAGTTGGCCTACCAGGAAAAACGTACCAGTGCCAGGTTGACGGAGATCCTTCAGACGCTGCCAGGCGTCGAAGTCAAAACAGGGATCGCCGGGACAGGTATCATGGCCACCTTGAACGCGGGGAAAGAGGGTAGGGCGGTGACGCTACGCGCCGACATGGATGCCCTGCCCATTCAAGAGAAAAACGACGTTCCCTATCGCTCAGTTCATGAGGGCAAAATGCATGCCTGCGGACACGACGGGCATATGACTGCGCTGATCGGTGCGGCCAAAGTGCTGAGCGACCTGAAGGACCAGTTCCAAGGTTGCGTGCGATTCGTATTCCAACCGGCCGAAGAGTCTGGCGCTGGTGGCCAGAAGATGGTGGAAGAAGGCGTACTGCAGAATCCGCCGATGGAAGCGGCGTTTGCCATGCACGGTTGGCCCGATGCCGAAGAAGGGAAAGTCATCGTGGGAGCGGGCGCCATTCTCGCTGCTGCAACCGAATTCACCATCGAACTCAAGGGAAAGGGAGCACACGCGGCATACCCACACCAGGGACGGGATGTTGTCATGGCGGCAGCGTATCTGATTACCCGCATGCAAACCGTTGTCTCAAGACTCAGCGACCCGGCCGAACCGGTCGTGGTGTCCGTTTGCAGCATTCATGCGGGCGACGCCCACAACGTCATTCCCGGTGAATGCACGCTCAAAGGAACCCTGCGCGGTCTGCGTCAGGAAGCGCATGACGCGGCGATGGCACAATTGCAGGCCATGATCCCAGCCGACGCCGCCTGTGCCGGAATCGAAGGGTCGATCGAATTCAAGGATGGTTACCCGTCACTCGTCAACGACGCGCGCGCAGCTGCCTTGGTTCGTCATGTCGCCAACGACTGGGTCGGCGAAAGCAACGTGATTGCGGACCCGCCGCCAAGCCTGGGAGGAGAAGACTTCGCATTCTTCGCCAACAAAGTTCCCGCGGCCATGTGGCGCATCGGCCTGAAGCCGAACGGTGCCTCGCATGCACCACGCTTGCACCAGCCGGATTTCAATTTCCCCGACCAGGTCATTCCGAAGGCCGTCGAAATGCACTGCCGCGTCGCCTTGAAATTCCTGGAACAAGGCCTGTGAGCCGCCATGACCGAATCTCATCGTCCAGGAAAAACGCCCTGCGAGAATCCCTCGTCCCCAAACCGATACCGGGCCGATGAACCGAAAACCGGGTTGACCTGACAGTTTGCCACGGGATACTTATTCATAGCACGCAAAAGCGGACCTACGGACCTCTTTTGACGCAACGGAACGACTTGTGCCGTGAACCCTGAATGCGCGGTTCCGGGTTGCCCAAATTGCCAGAAGTGAGAATTGACAATGCTTATGACGCGAAATGCTCGCTACCTCACCCGAATCCGACGCTATGTCCAAGGCACGCTCTGCGTGGCACTTGTCGCGGGAATGGGGTGCGGGGCCTTCAATCCGGCCTTCCTGAACCTGCTCGACGATGGCTCAGGCCAATTTATCACCATTGATAATGCACCCGGGCACGTCATCGTTTCGTTTATCAACAATGCGGAAGTTTCGGAACGACTGGTCAGTTACCTCGAAAGCCCCGAGGGGGGTGGCCTCGTCCTGACAGATGAGGAAAAGCAGAATCTCCGTCCTCGCATGCGTTTCCGAGTGCTCATTAC
>JBMYUM010000049.1:12202-15212 GCA_049605375.1 Phycisphaerae bacterium
ACGTTTGTGAACGGCGAAACACTGCCTGTCGAATTTATCTCAGGTAGCTCTCAATTGATCGATCCGACGTTTGACGCTAACGCGTTCCCGGATCTCAATCAGAATGACCTCACCAACGTCGTCATGATCTGTGACGTACAGCGAGTAGAGCTTCTACCGGATTCACTGCCTGAAGTCTTCATTCCGGTCGAATTGGAAGAGTACGATCAGCGCGTCGTGAACACCAACCAGACGCAGACCATCGAACTCATCCTTGACGGACTGATCCCGCCGCAGTTCCGGGCACTTAACGTCGACACCATCGATGGCGATGGCAACGTCGTCCTGCGACAGAACATCGGCGTTCGTGATGTTCCGGCACCCGTCGAAAACCTGCTGTGTGGTTCCGTCGTGACCTACACCGTAACCGGTGAATTGCAGGTGCCGTTCCTGCCGATCGCAGATACGGTCAACCCGAGCTTCGACCAGGATGACCCGGCACAGGTGGCAGCCATCGGCGGACGCTACGAGTTTATCGTGACCGCCCAATAGACCTGTCAGCTTGCGAAAACTGGCAATCGAACCGCGCATGATGCGATCCAGAATAGTATCCAAGGCCATGGGCTCCCTCGGCGAAACCATAGAACGAGTTTGCCCGACAGAGGATGAAAATATGCTTAAACGAACAGTGAAACTGGCTTCCGGATGGAAAGGGCTGGCGGCAGTTGCGGTCACCCTGATCGCCGTCGGCTGTGGCGGAACAGTCGGTGTATTCAACCCGGCGTTCGTCAACTCCGTTTCCGGTGACGTGTTCCCCGTAACCCCGGGCCCGAGCGCCGCCTACGTGCTCGTCCGCGTCGTCAATGAAACCGGGGAAGTCGCCACGTTTGATGTGACCGTAGAACAGGATGTGCTCGAATTCGACGACGATGGAAACGTCCTGTTCGATCAGAACGGTGATCCACTGACACGCATCGAAACGGTTCGTCGCCAATTGGTGACAGCCGCCGGCGCGCCCGCGAACGAATCCGGAATTCTGTTCGATTGCAGTGAGTCGCCGGTTGCACGCGTCGGTCTGGGGGAAAATCTCCTTCCCACCGATGCCGCCGTCTTCATCGGTGGTGAAACGGTAGCCGGCTCGCCCGGTTTCGGTGTGACCGCCGCAAATCTCAATCCGCTGTCACGCGAGGCAGGAAACTTTGCATGCGGCGATACGATCATTTTCCAGGCGTTCCAGAGCCTCGGGGTTCCCGGTGGTGTAGGGTTGGCCGCCTTTGTCATTGACTCTAATCAGTCGCCCAACAGCTTCTCTGGGCCGAACACGTTCCTCAATTTTGAGCGAATTCAAGAGTCGCAGACGCGCGAAGAAGAGCCCTGATCCGGCGACAACGCCTGACAAACCATGCCGTAGATGCAAGAAGCACGGAAGCAGGAGTCATGACGATGGCATCGACACAACAGGAACCGAATCAAACGATGATGACAAAACCGCGAAAGACAGGACGTCGAAGTTCGGGGCGATGGGCAAGGTTGGCTATCGCCGTGTCTGCGGGCGGCGCATTATTCCAGCAGGCCACATGCGAAACCCGTGTTCGAGACGCCTTTGTCAACAGCGCACAAACCGTGTTTCTGAACACGCTTTTTGATGCCGAAGCATTCCTCACCGCGGTCGACGAGCGATTCCCGACCGACGACACCACCGCCGCGACGGATGGCGGCATGGATACGGCCGACCAACCCTGACCCTTTGCGGTCAGCGCCGGTTCACGCCGGAACGTCCAACTTACGCTGGAAGAGGCGCGTGCGGTTCACGATCAAGGCCGTACCGCTTCATCTTCTTGTACAGCGTTGTTCGATTGATCCCGAGCTGCTGGGCCGTCTGCTGCCGATTCCAATGGTTGGCCCGCAACGCTGACTCGATAATCTGCTTCTCCGGTTCCGCCAACGCTTCCTTCAATGGAATCACCGAATCCACTCGTTCAAAATCCACGAGTGGCGTCGGCGCGGCCAGGACGCGAGGCGGAAGGTCATCCGGTGCGATGAACTGCCCTTTGCTCAACACGACCGCCCGTTCCACCGCATTCTCCAACTCCCGGACATTTCCAGGCCAGCTGTAACGCTGAAGGATTTGCATGCACTCGTCGGTGAAGCCGAGCACCTTCCGTCCACTCTCTGCTGTGAACCGCTCCAGAAATGCCGATGCCAGCAACGGAATGTCGGTCAGGCGATCGCGCAAGTCCGGCATGTGAATATTCACCACGTTGATTCGGTAGAAAAGATCCTCACGGAATCGACCGGCCCGCACCTCTTCTTCGAGATCGATGTTGGCTGCCAGAATAACGCGTACGTCAACCGTTTCCGTCTTCTGACTTCCCAGTGGCTCAAACTGCTGCG
Source organism: Phycisphaerae bacterium (assembly GCA_049605375.1). GTDB lineage: Bacteria > Planctomycetota > Phycisphaerae > UBA1845 > UBA1845 > JADFOB01. The sequence continues at coordinate 14,576 of JBMYUM010000049.1, forward strand.
ACTGAAGCACGCGCAAGAGTTTTACTTGCAACGCCGCAGACGCCGTCCCAATTTCATCGAGGAAGATCGTGCCACCGTCGGCGGCCTTGAACTTGCCTTCGTTGCGACCAACCGCACCAGTGAACGCGCCGCGGACATGGCCAAACAACTCACTTGCGAGAAGTGTCTCTGGAATCGTACCGCAGCTCACTTCGACAAAGGGTTGACTGCAGCGGTTGCTGTGTCCGTGCAACGCCCGTGCGATCATTGACTTTCCCGTACCCGACGAACCTTGAATGAGAACGGTGACCTTCGAGTCGGCGACGGATTCGACGAGTTCAAAGACTTTCTGCATTCTGTAGTCACGACCGACAACGTTCCCAAGGCCGAATCGCGCGTTGAGCTGCGCCTTCAAGTCGAGATTTTCTTTGATGATTGCCTGCTGTGCCTGGGCACGCTGAATCGCCAACTTGAGCTCATCGTCAACAACCGGCTTGGTAAGGTAATCGTACGCACCCATGCGAATCGCCTCGACCGCGCTCTCGATCGTGCCGTAGCCTGTCAGCATGATCACCGAAATGTCGGGCCAGGATTTCCGCACCGCATGCAGCAGTTCAAAGCCATTACCACCCGGCATGTTGATGTCGCAGAGTATCAG